>NZ_RZTC01000037.1:52745-55315 GCF_004023165.1 Mesorhizobium sp. M7A.F.Ca.MR.176.00.0.0
GCAGCACGATGCCGACCTTGAGCTGGCTTTTGGCCGGCAGCGGTTCGCGCGGCTGCGGCCGTGTCGGGATTTCCATCAACAGCCCGCCGACCCCCATGGCGGCAATATCCCTGGCCGTCACGTCGAGGCCAGCGATCAACCGGTCCAGCACCCAGTCGAAACCATTCTCCTTGGGGCTGCGGGCGCAGCCGGGCGCGCCGATGATGCGCTTGCCATCGAGCGTGCCGAGCACCAGCAGATTGCCGGGATCGACCGGCATGCCCGCGCGGATGACTGCACCACCCGCCTTCTCGATCGCCGCGGGAATGACATCGGCAAAATCGCTCATCGCCGAAGCGCCGAAGATCACCACCATGTCGTTGTCGCGCGCCAGCGAAGCCGTGGCCTCCGCCACCTGAGCGATCTCATGCGGCGTGCGGCGCTCCGCAGTCAGCCTGCCGCCCGTGCGCGCCAGCCGCGCTTCCGTGACGCGCAGCGTCTTGTCGAGGACGGAAGGCTTGATGCCGGGCAGAACCGTCTGGATGACGCCGACACGCACGGGCCGGTAGGCATTGACGGCAAAGATCTCGCCTGCGGCGCAGATTTTCGTCGCAGCGTCGACCAGCGCTGAACTGACCGCGAAGGGAATGATCTTCACGGTCGCGACCATCTGGCCTTTCTCGACCGGCGCATGCTGCGCCAGCGTGGCGATGGTGATGGCGGGATCAATGGCATTGATGGCATCGATGACAGCGGCATCGACCGTGAAGATGCCCGGCGCCTTGGCATGGAGATTGACCCGCCCGGTCGCGGCAGGCCTGACTTCGATCCCGCGAAAGGTCATGCTCTCGGCGATCGTCTGCGCGGCGGCATCCTCGCCGAGGTCGTCGACGGCCAGCACGGCCGCAACGACCTCAGAAATGCCGGCAGCCCGCAGCAGCGCCACATCTTCAGCGCTCAGCCTGTGCGCCTTGCGGAAGCGGCGTTCGCCGGCGGTGGTCGAATGCGCCAGCACCGCGCCTTCCGCGGTCTCGATCGGGATCGGGCCGAATTTCACGCCGCCGCGCCCTTGGCATCAAGACCGCGCGAGCGGAAGGCGTGGATTGCCTGGGCCAACACCGCAACGGCGATCTCTCCCGGGCTGGCAGCACCGATGTCGAGCCCGATCGGCGCATGGATACGGGCGATCTGATCGGCGCTCGCGCCCAGCGCCAGCAGGCGTTCGACCCGCTTGGCATGCGTCTTCCTGCTGCCGAGCGCCCCGACATAGAAACAGTTGGCGTCGAGCGCGGCCTTCAGCGCGAAATCATCGACCTTCGGATCATGGGTGACGGCGGCAAGTGCGGTGTAGCTGTCGAGCGGCTGGCGCTTCAGCACATCCTCCGGCCATTCGGCATGGAGCGCCACGTCGGGAAAGCGGTCCGGCGTAGCGAAAGCGGTGCGCGGATCGATGATCTCCACGGGATAGCCGGCGATCTTCGCCATCGGCGCCAGCGCCTGGCTGATGTGTACGGCGCCGATCACCACGAGGCGTGGCTGCGGCAGATGCGCGTTGAGAAAGAAAGTCCTCCCTTCGGCCTCGACCGAACCGGAATTGCCTGTGCGAAACGCCCTGGCGATGGCAGCGCCGAGATCGCCGGCGACCTGATCGCCCTCGCGCACAATCCGGTCGCGGCCGTCACCGAGATCGGTGACCAGGATCGCCGCGCGGCGAGCGCGTCGTTCGGCGTTCAAAATTTTTAAGGCGTAGGGATCCATCCGAGATCAGCCCAGTCTTTCCACGTACACCTTGATGCGGCCGCCACAGGACAAGCCGACCTGCCATGCGGTTTCATCGGCAACACCGAACTCCAGCATCCTGGCCTTGCCGCTGTCGATGACGTCGATGGCCTCGCTGACCACAGCGCCTTCGACGCAGCCGCCGGAAACGGAGCCGTGGAAATTGCCGTCGGCATCAATGACCAGATGGCTGCCTACAGGTCGGGGCGCCGATCCCCAGGTCTCGACCACTGTCGCGATGGCCACGTCCTTGCCGTCCTTCATCCAGCCCTCCGCGATGATCAGCGGGTCGCGGGCCTCATCCAGATAAATGCTGTTTTCCATGACCGTTTCTCCAGAAGTCTGTTTTTCTCGGGATCTGTTTTCCGGGTGGGAAAGATATGGTTATGCGGCGTGCCTCGCGCCAGCTTCCAGCCATCGGCGCGGATCGACGGATTGTGCCGACTTCTTGTCCAATGACGCGCAGAGATCGGCCAGCGCATCGAGATTGTGCACCGAGCGGAACTCGTCGACATGCGGCAGCATCGCCTTGACGCCACGGGCGCGCGCTTGGAAGCCGTCGAAGCGCAGCAATGGGTTCAGCCAGATCAGACGCCGGCAGGATTTGTGCAGGCGCTCCATTTCCTCCGACAGGCCGTCGACATCGTCGCGCTCCAACCCGTCGGTGATCAGAAGCACGACCGCCCCCTGCCCCAGCACGCGCCGCGACCATATCAGGTTGAACTCGGCAAGTGTGTCGCCGATGCGGGTGCCGCCCGACCAGTCCTTGACCGCCGCAGAACAGTCGGCAAGTGCTGCATCGGGATCGCGGT
>NZ_RZTC01000038.1:0-11191 GCF_004023165.1 Mesorhizobium sp. M7A.F.Ca.MR.176.00.0.0
TCTCCCCGTCACTATACGGGGAGAAGTGCCCGGCAGGGCGATGAGGGGCGGCGCCGACTTCGACAATTGTTCGTTTGGAACGACCACCCCGAGCCGCGCCATCGCCCCGCTGATCACTTTACTTCTCTCCATCCTCTTCCTCATCCTGCCGGCACTCACCGCGCGGGCCATGGACATCCAGTCCGTCACCTCGCCAAAGGGCATCACCGCCTGGCTGGTCGAGGACTATTCCGTGCCGGTTGTCGCCATCCGCTTCGTCTTCGGCGGCGGCTCGACGCAGGATCCTGTCGGCAAGGAAGGGCTGGCCAATCTGATGACCGGCCTGTTCGACGAAGGCGCCGGCCCGCTCGACAGCGAAGACTTCCAGATCAAGCTCGACGATGCCGGCGCCGAGATGAGCTTCGACGAGAGCCGCGACGGCATCTACGGCTCGATGCGCATGCTGGCCGAGCAGCGCGACCAGGCCTTCGACCTGTTGCGGCTGGCGGTCAACGAGCCGCGCTTCGACCAGCTGCCGATCGACCGCATCCGCGCCCAGATCCTGTCCGGCATCATCGCCGGCGAAAACGATCCCGACACGGTGGCGCAGAACAAATGGGCGCGAGCGCTTTATGGCGATCATCCCTATTCCCGCTCCGACCAGGGCACCAAGGAAAGCATCGCCACCATCACGCGCGATGATCTCAAAGCCCTGCACAAAGCGGTGTTCGCTCGCGGCGGCCTGCGTGTCGCCGTGGTCGGCGCCATCGACGCGGAGACGCTGAAGAAGAAGCTCGACATGGTGTTTGGCGACCTGCCGCAAAACCAGGCGCTGAGGCCGGTGGCCGATATCGACCCGAAGCTGGCGCAGCATATCGAGGTCGACTACGACCTGCCGCAGACCTCCCTGCAGCTCGCTTTTCCCGGCGTGAAGCGCAAGGCGGCGGATTTCTTCCCCGCCGTGCTGATGAACGAGATTCTTGGCGGCGGCACCTTCACCTCGCGCCTGTTCCAGGAGGTGCGCGAGAAGCGCGGGCTGGCCTACAGCGTCAACTCCTCGCTCATCAACCAGGACCACGCCAGCGCGCTGATCGTCAGCACCGGCACCCGCTCCGACCGCGCGTCCGAAACGCTGGGCATCATCCGCGATGTGGTCAAGCGACTGGCCGAAGAAGGCCCGACCGAAGCGGAACTGGCGGCCACCAAGAAATACATGATCGGCGCCTACGCCATCAACAATCTGGACTCGTCCAGCGCCATCGCCTCGACGCTGGTCGAACTGCAGCTCGACGATCTCGGCATCGACTACATGCAGCGCCGCGCCGGCTACATCAACGCGGTGACGCTCGATCAGGTCAAGGCGGCGGCGAAGAAGCTGCTGACCGCCGAGCCGACCATCATGGTCATCGGCCCGAAGCTGGCAGGAGCCGGCAAGGGATGAGAGCGGGCACGCATTTCTCTTTTCCGGACGCCGGCGCCGCCCCTCATCGCCCTGCCGGGCACTTCTCCCCGTATAGTAACGGGGAGAAGGTGGTTGGCCGCAACCTCGGCCCCCACCTGGCAACCTTGGTGATTGGCGAAATCGGCGATGGCAGCACCCTTCTCCCCGTCACTATACGGGGAGAGGATGCCGGCAGGCAGGTGAGGGGCGGCGCCAACTTCAACAATTGGCGGTCTCCATCGCCGGCCAGAAACGAGGCTGGAGCCGCGCACCATGGCGCCTAGCTTCGGCATCGCCTTCGGCGGCGGCGGCGCGCGCGGGCTGGCGCATATCCATGTCATCGAGGCGCTGGACGAACTGGGCATCAAGCCGGTGGCGATTGCCGGCTCGTCGATCGGCGCCATCATGGGCGCCGGCATGGCATCGGGCATGACCGGCAAGGACATCCACGACTATGCCCGCTCGATCCTCGGCCGCCGCGCCCAAGTGGCGAGCCGCATGTGGCGGGCGCGGCCGGGCACCATCGCCGAAGCCATGCAGGGCGGCATCCGCGTCAGCCAGTTCAATGTCGAGCGCATCCTGAAGGCCTTTCTGCCCGACGCTATCCCCGAAACCTTTGCCGAGTTGAAAATCCCGCTCAAGGTGACGGCGACCGACTATTTCGGCCACAAGCTCGCGGTCTTCGAAGACGGCGACCTGCACTCGGCGCTGGCGGCCTCGGCCGCCATCCCCGCCGTGTTCCGGCCGGTGACGCGCGACGGCAGGCTGCTGATCGACGGCGGCATCTACAACCCCGTGCCGTTCGACCTGATCGAAAACGACGCCGACATCATCATCGGCGTCGACGTGGTCGGCGCACCGGAAGAGGCCGACCGCAAACAGCCGACCTCCGTCGACCTGATGTTCGGCGCCACGCAATTGATGATGCAGTCGATCATCGCCAACAAGCTGAAACAATGCCGCCCGGACATCCTGGTCCGCCCGGCAGTGTCGAGATACCGCGTGCTCGATTTCCTGAAGATCGACGCCTTGATGAACGAGACGGTGGATATCAAGGACGAGCTGAAGCGGCAGGTGGAGAGGGTGGTTGAGGCGAGGAATAGCGCCGCCATCAAGAGGAGGCGGGGGAAACAGGTCGGGTGAGGTGCATCGTCCTCCCACCTGGAAGGAGAGAGCCCAACCGACCTACGATTTCGCCGTCACCGGTGCATACTCTAGCGCCACCACGCCGTTGCTAAATGGTTTTGCGGAAATCAGTTCGAGCGACACGGCCGCGCCGCCTGGGAAAAGCGGCTTGCCCTGGCCAACCGCGCCCGGATAGCTGAGCAGCCTGAAGCGGTCGACCAGGCCGTGGCGCAGCAATTCCTGCGCGACGCTGAGGCTGCCATGCACGTAGATGTTGCCGCCGCTGCCTTGCTTCAGCGTCCTGACCGCTTCCGGCAACGGTCCCTTCAGCAATTCGGCCGGCTTCCAGTCGAGCGCCTTCAGGCTGTTTGACGCGACATATTTCGGCAACGCGTTGAACCGGTCGGCAAAATCTCCGGTTTCCGTTGGCCAGGAGCCGGCAAAGATCTCATAGGTCGCGCGCCCCAAAAGCATGGCGCCGCTGTCGGCAAGCTCGTCCTCCTTGAACCTGTTCATCTCGTCGTTCCAGGTCACGCTGGGCAGCTTCTCGACCTCAGCAATGCCATCGACGCTGATGAATTCGGTTACTATAAGTTTTCGCATAGCGCTCTCCCTTTCCGTCAAAGGACGAACCGCGTGGGCGCTTTGCGACACGCTTCATGAAAAATATCGCGACGCCTTGTCGTCTTCGGTTAGTGATCGAGACACGCATGACCTCAGCCGGCCTGACGGCGCACCCCGACATATTGATCCGCCCGGGGGTGTCGAAGTACCGCGTGCTCGACTTCCTGAAATCGGCGCGCTGATGAACGAGACAGTGGATACCAGGACGAGCTGAAGCGGCAGGTGGAGAAGGCGGTTGAGGCGAGGGCGGGAAGGGGAAACGACGGAAGCGGGTGGCTGGGTGAGGGTGGTGGCGTGCCGCTGAGGCGTGACGCCTACTCCGCTTGCTGAACCGGCTTAAGCGAGCAAAATGCGACCCATAGAACGGTCGCATTTGACCTGGTGCGGATATAGGCGAGTTCACGGATGAATGGCGGCTATGCACCTCATTCCGTGCCACCTAGCCTAAGCGATTGCGTTCTTGCAATATCTCGGGACAAGCTCCAGAGCCAGTTTACATCAATGGATCTCTAATGAGTGCGCGCTTATCGACTGCCATTAGGATCGGGGAAGCCGCAAAGGCGATCTTTCGAAAAACTCAGAGCTTTCCAAGTCGAGAATTCGGAGAGCATGCAGACCTGAGCGAACGCGAACACGTCGGTGTTGAACCGATGCTTTTGGCGCTTTCGATGGAGCTAGCACTCAAAGCGTGGTTCGTCTTCGACCACGACGATCCAAGAGTTGCCAAATCGCACAATTTGATGAAGCTGTTTGATCGCCTAAAGCCCGAAAGCCAAGAGAAACTCGACGCTGAGTTCAAAAGGTCAGTGCTCCCGTATCATCCCAACGGTTTCTACATGGACTACAGCATTCGCCACATTCTGCATCAACACCAAGATGCCTTTACCGACTGGCGCTACCTTCACGAGGCGAAGAAATCGATGATGTTCGATCAGGGTGCTTTTGAGGCAACGCTCGAAATGGTGCTCCGTGAGTTCGAGAAAAGATATCGCGTTGAGCGGGTGAAGCCGCTTTGGCCATCCTGAATGCAGTCCGGATCGGGGGGGGCCGATGCGGCATTGAAGGCTCGTTTCGAGCGGTAGCTTCGGGCAGGAGCTTTCCGTGCCGGAGCGAAAGGCTAACGACCGCAGCGAGGGGAGTTACGGCTGGGCGGTAACGCGCCCAATGTCGGACGTTCGACTGCCAATAGACCTATCCCATGAGCCGTCATTCGACGGATCGTAGAAGGGGCGTTTTGGTCCCAGCGTCAACGCCGAAGCGATCTAGGCAAGTCAGCGCTTCTAACTTGTCACGACGGAGACCAGTATACGCAAAATACGTATCCTGGAATTCTGTGCGCTACAGCCGATTCTTGTTTGAAGCCGCCAACGAATTTGGTACAAAGTAAGAACATCTGAATCTGGAGTCCGGTGGCCAATTTGACCTTTTTTTCAAAGCTATGGCTCCGTTTAGTCGACCATGACGCAGGCGCCCCACCCCCCAGGTATGTCGATCTTGCACCGACCGACAAAGCAGATAGGTCCGGCATCTATTCGGATGCTCTAACCTATGCAACCAACAATCCGAATGTATCGAATATTGCGCTGACCGGACCATACGGCTCAGGAAAAAGCAGCATCATAAAAACATTCCTGACCAAATACGAAAGGCCGGTCCTCCAAATATCTCTTGCGGCCTTCTTGCCTGAAGCTGACGGATCGGTCTCAACAACTGAGGTCAGGTATCCCCAACGAGCCACTGTTAGCAAGCAGGAAATTGAACGAAGCATCCTGCAACAGATGCTCTACGGCGCAGATGCCAATAACCTACCCCTGTCACGGTTTAAGAGAATTCAGTCGCCACAATGGTCGTCCTGGCTCATTTCCTTATTCATTATGGTTGGCTTGATCGCCTGCTGGCACTTACTGCAGAACAGCACAGAAATAACAAGTGGAGCTTTTTTCAAACCTAGAGATTATACTAACTGGTTTAACTTCATTAGTTTTTCAGTAGGGTTCTTGTTTGTGTGGCAATTATTGCATTACATATATGTAAAGAGCTTAGGCGTGTCTCTGAAGAGTATATCTCTACGGGATATCGAGATCGCTCCGGAGACCGCAGCAGAAGAGTCAATTTTGAATCGGCACTTGGATGAAATTATCTATTTCTTCCAATCAACCAAGTATGACCTCGTAATCATTGAGGATTTAGATAGGTTTAATAATCCAGACGTCTTTGTAACCTTGCGCGAAATAAACAGTCTCATAAACGCCAATGCAGGCGTGAAGCGGCAGATACGTTTCCTCTATGCGCTTCGAGACAACATGTTCGTGAACACGGATCGGACAAAATTCTTCGAATTTATCGTTCCGGTGATCCCGATTATAAATAGCTCTAACTCGATCGACAAAGTTATTGAACAAGGGGAGCGTTTGTCCCTAGACAAACGGCTTGATCGTCAGTTTCTGCGCGAGGTGTCGCGCTACCTTAATGATCTGCGGTTGATACAAAATATCTTCAATGAGTACGCTGTTTACGTCGCAAATCTGGAGACGGATGGCGAGAACATTCTCGATGCGAACAAGCTGCTCGCTATCCTGATTTACAAGAATGTACTCCCCAGCGATTTTGAAGACTGCACCGCGAAAAAGGGAAGGTCGCAGGTATACTCCATAAGCATGATGATTATGTCGCGAATTCGGAGATCAATTATAAAAATAAGATATCTGAATTAGAGCGTGATATTAGCAATGCTGAAAAGCAACTGCCCACAGATTTGGAAGAACTCCGCAAGATTTATGCACTGACGTTGCTCACGAAAGCGCCATTGGGTTACACCTTGATCGAATTCAATGGTGCGCGGAACGACGCAATACAGACTATTGGAAATCATCAACAATTCGACGAACTCATTGAGGCGGCAGAGATCGTATTTCGTTCGCCGCAGGGTCACGCGCAGAGGATCAACATCAGCGGTTTGCAAAAAGAGGTCAATTCTGAAAAAACCTACCAAGAACGGAAAGCAGAGCTCCATCACAAGTCCGGCGAAGCCAAGGACGCGGCTGCACTAGCCGTTCGAGATCTCAGGGTGAAAATTTCGACGCTGCGTACGACAAAATTCAACGAGATCATTCGGAACGACGCGAAAGGCACGCGAGAGCTGTTCGAGGCTTTTGGTGAGAACAAAGAGCTGGTGAAGTTTTTAGTTCTTGAGGGATTTCTCGACGACAGCTATTATCAATACACATCTTTATTCCATTCGGGGCGTCTATCCCCAAATGACAACAAGTACTTGATTCAGATACGGAGCTTCAACAATCCGGCACCAGATTTTCAGATCGATAATCCCAAAGAAGTTATTGCGGGAATGCGCGAAGACGATTTCCGTCAGTCTTTCGCGCTCAACAAAGCTCTGGTTGACTGCATGTTCAGCGACCCACGCGAATATGGCTCGCAGATCGAGAAGTTGATTGGCTACATATCTTCAAATTTTTCCGCGTGTGGTACATTCTTTTCAATCTATTATGAAAGAGGAAAGCGCGTCACCGAACTGACATCTGCTCTAGCCAGCAGGTGGCCAGGATTCGTGTCTACCGCGATTTCGTCTCCTGATAGCGCTAGCCATATTGCACGGATGATTGCGCATCTGCCGGAGAGGGATATTTCATCTCTGCATCAGAAGGCTGCTGGAATCTCCGAGAATATCGCCATCAACCTGTCCAAAATCTTGGCTTTGGGGATCGATTTTGAACCTAGTCGATTGGCGCTACTTAAATTTGAGTTGAAAGATCTCAGGAGCATAAGGGATTACCCGGCCATAGCCCGGCTGATAGCCGAAGAAGGGCAATACGAACTTTCTATTGAGAACTTGGAGTTCGTGTTTCGAGATGTGTACGGTTTGACCGCTATGCGCGACCTGCAAGTCAAGCATTATACAACTGTCTTGAGAACTGAGAATCTATCCCTGGTCGACAAGATTAAAAGTGATTTCGATCTCTATCTCAGGGACATTCTTCTCCAATCAGACACCAATACCGAAGAAGAGGTGTGGGCGATCATTGAAGTGATCAGCCATGATGCAATCGATGGAAAATATCTTGAGCAGTTCATCTCAAAGCAATCCGCAAAACTTCCCTCACTCGTTCAAGTTCCTGCACGCCTACATTCGATGATGTTTCGCCACCGAAAGATGGAAGCTTCATGGGAGAATTGCTTGGCATATTTGGCCAGCGAGAATTTTGATCCGATGACACTCACAGCCTATTTGGATCACGACGAATCCCTGTCCATTCTTTCTTCAACCGCTGTGGCGGATCAGGAGTCTGCCCTGCCATTGCGCCAGTTCCTGCTAAAGAATAGTGACTTTAGAGATAGTGCCTACAGGGCCTATATCCGAGCTCTTCCAAAGCAATTCAAGCAGTTCCCAGGTGGAGTCAGCTTGGAAAAGTTGCAAATATTGATTGAAGAGAGGACCATAACGTTTGCAGAAGACAGCTTTGCGTTCTTAGATGGAAAGGAAAATCTACGAGTTGTTTATGTCGCGAACAACATTGATCGTTACCTGGCTGATAAAGCGAAGTTTACGTTGGACGACGATTTTCGTCAGAATCTTTTGAGTTCAAAAATTAGTGACGATCGAAAGCTAAAGATCATTGCCGATATGGATTTGACGTCATTGGCCAGTTTGCCAGATCGCGCGTCGGTTATCGGACAGATATTCCACCGTGCCGGTGCAGATTTGGGTGGCTTGAGTGCGGAAGTGGCTCAAGCTCTAATTATACATTCTAAGCCAATTGCGACTCAGATTTCGCTGTTTAACAGATGCCAAAAGACGTTGTCAGACGAAGAGGTATGGGCAACGCTCAATCAATTGCCTAAGCCATTTTCGGAGATTGAGCCAGGTTGGAAGCAACCAACGATACCGACAACGCCCGAAAATCTTGAGCTTGTAGAATGGTTGGAATCGCGCTTCATTATTTCTTCTTCCAAGCGGACGTTCTTTACAGACGAAATTCGTATCTACAACCGTAGAAAGAAGGGCTAGAGGTCGACAGGGTAGGCGACACCCTTTCCGATGTGCAACCCATTAGGTGCCTGTCCGCTTCCGGCCCCATTCGGCGTATGGCGCGAAGCTATCGCTGAGGAATAACCGCCTTCGCCCGCTTCACCCCTGAAGGCAAAAGATCCCGGCACCCTCAGTCCTTCGCCCGCTCCACATAGGCCCCATCGGCGGTCATCACCACAACGCGGGTCCCCGGCGCGATGTGCGGCGGCACCAGGGTGCGCACGCCGTTGGACAGCACGGCCGGCTTGTAGGATGACGAGGCCGTCTGGCCCTTGGTCGTCGGCTCGGTTTCCACCACTTCGAAGGTGGCGCGCTGCGGCAGCACCAGGGAAATGGCAATGCCGTTGAACTGCGACACCTGCACGGCCATGCCTTCCAGCAGGTAAGGCGCCATGTCGCCGACCACGGCTTCGGATACCGCGACCTGATCGTAGCTTTCCGGGTTCATGAAATGAAAGCCTTCGCCATCACGGTACAGGAAGGTGTGTTCGCGCTCTTCCACATAGGCGCGCTCAACCTGCTCGGTGGTGCGGTAGCGCTCCGAAACCTTCACCCCGTCGCCGATGCGGCGCATGTCGAGCTGCGTTACCGGCGTGCCCTTGCCTGGGTGGATGTTTTCGGCAAAGAGGATCACATAAAGCTTGCCGTCCTTGTCGACGACGTTGCCTTTGCGGAGCGAACTGGCGATGACTTTCACCACGGTTTTAAATCCTGCAAGAAGAGTTGACTGGCGTTTGCCGGCTTGTGCGGCGCTGGATGGGGGCCTAGCGCATCTTGGCCGCCGCCGCCAGCCCCATTCCACCATGATCCGAGCCGCATGATCGAAGCTTCGCCCTGGTGGACGCCTGACGTTCATGCCGACCGCCGCCCGCGGCTGATGCTGCGCAACGGCATCGCCGCCAGCCTGCGCGACTGGTTCGCTGCCCATGATTTTCGTCGAGGTGGAAACGGCAGCCCTGCAGGTCTCACCCGGCAACGAGGCGCATCTGGCGGCTTTCGCCACGGAAGCGGTCGGGCCTGACGGCGCAAGGGCGCCGCTCTATCTCCACACCTCGCCGGAGTTTGCCTGCAAGAAGCTGCTCGCCGCCGGTGAAATCAGGATTTTCAGCTTCGGCCCGGTCTACCGCAACCGCGAGCGCGGCCCCTTGCACCATCCCGAATTCACCATGCTCGAATGGTATCGCGTGGGCGAAGCCTATGAGAGCCTGATGCAGGATTGCGCGGCCTTCCTGGCGCTGGCCGCGACAAGGGCAGGGGCTACTCTTTTCTCGTTTCGTGGCCGCGACTGCGATCCGTTCGCCGAGCCGGAACGGCTGACGGTGGCAGATGCCTTCTCTCGCCATGCCGGCATCGATCTGCTGGCCACGGTCGCCGCCGACGGCAGCACCGATCGCGACTCGCTGTACGCCGCCTTGATCCGGGCCGGCATGCGTACCGCGCCCGACGACAGCTGGGCCGACCTGTTCAGCCGGGTGATGGTGGAAAAGATCGAGCCGTTGCTCGGGCAGGGACGAACGACCATCCTGTGCGAATATCCGGTGGCCGAGGCGGCACTGGCGCGGCCGAGCCCACGCGACCCACGCGTGGCGGAGCGCTTCGAGCTGTATTGCTGCGGCGTCGAACTCGCCAACGGCTTTGGCGAACTGACCGACGCCAAGGAGCAGCGCCGGCGCTTCATCATCGAGATGGATGAGAAACAGCGCATCTATGGCGAGCGCTATCCGCTCGACGAGGATTTCCTCGCCGCGCTTGCCATCATGCCGCCGGCCAGCGGCATCGCGCTCGGCTTCGACCGGCTGGCGATGCTGGCCACCGGCGCGCAAAAAATCGAGGACGTGATCTGGACGCCTGTTGCCTGAGGCGCGGAAAGATCTGGCCTATTCGATTCCAGGGATCAAGACTGGACCGTGACCCCGAACCAAGAGACCACATGATCGGTACTGGATTTCACGGTCAATCGGAAAGATCTACAGTGGCTGCTTCTGAAACGGTCGAAATCGCCATTGTCGGCGCCGGAGTTGTCGGGCTGGCGACGGCACTTCGCCTTGTCGCGGACGGCCGCGAAGTCCTGCTCATCGATCCGAACGAGCCGGGCTCCGGCGCGTCATCAGGCAATGCCGGAACGATCGCCGAATATGCCTGCATGCCGGTCGGCACTCCTGCGGTGCTGCGGGCGTTGCCAAAGCTGCTGCTTGATCCCGACAGCCCGTTTTCGCTGCGCTGGCCGGCGCTGCTGCAGCTGGCGCCATGGCTCGTTCGGTTCATGCGGCAATCGCTGCCGGCGGCCACCCGGGCCAATGCGCTGGCGCTCGCCGGACTGCTGGCCGACGCCCTCCCGGCCTGGGAAGACATGGCCGGGGAGGCCGGGCTGGAGGACCAGCTGCGCCGCAATGGCTGTCTTTACCTCTATCGCCGCGAGAGCGATTTTGCCGCTGGCGCCAGCGGCCGGGCAATGCGCGCTGGGTTTGGCATCCACCAAGAGGTGCTGACTCCCGAACAGGTGGCGGCGCTTGAGCCGGGCCTGCCGGCGACAGCAGCGCATGGCGTGTATTTTCCCGACTCGATCAATGTCACCGATCCGGCAATGGTGATGCGGCGGTTGCTGGGCGCGGTGAGTGCCCGTGGTGCATCGGTGAAGCAGGCTGAGATCACCGGGCTGCAGGTCGAGGCTGACGGTGTCCAGCTCAGCGGACCCGGCGTTCGCATCAAGGCTGGCACGGTGGTGATCGCCGCCGGTGCACGGTCGCGCGCACTGGCCGCGCAGGCCGGCGACAGGATTCCGCTAGAGACCGAGCGCGGCTACCATCTGGAATTCCAGACCGACGCGCCGCTGCTCAACCGACCTGTCTGTCCCGTCGATCTTGGATTCTACCTGACGCCGATGGCTGGCCGCTTGCGGGTCGCCGGCACCGTCGAACTCGGCGGCCTGGTCGCGCCGCCAAATCCGCGCCGGCTGGCGCTGCTTGACCGTGGCGCGC
>NZ_RZTC01000038.1:11201-13421 GCF_004023165.1 Mesorhizobium sp. M7A.F.Ca.MR.176.00.0.0
ATTTTTCCCAGGCTCGGCTCGCCTGCCTCGCAATGGCTCGGCTTCCGGCCGTCCCTGCCGGATTCCAGGCCGGTCATCGGCGCTTCGCGCGGCAGCTCCCGCGTAATTCATGCTTTCGGGCACGGCCATCTCGGCCTGACGCTGGCTCCGATCACCGCGCGGCTGGTCGCCGACTTGATCGGCGGACGCGGCGATCCGGCTCGGCTCGCACCTTTCGCGGCGGGCCGTTTCGGCCGTTGATCGACCGATGCCCTCGATCTGAGTTAGTGCGCGAAAACCTGCTCCAGCGAGCGAAAACCCTTGAATTCCAGGGCATTGCCCGAGGGGTCGCGGATGAACAGCGTTGCCTGTTCGCCGGGTTCGCCCTTGAAACGCACCATCGGCCGTTCCAGCCAGTCGATGTCGTCGCGCGCCTCCAGCCGCGTCGCCAGGCGCTGCCAGTCGTCCATCAGCAGCACCGCGCCGAAATGCGGAATCGGCACGACAATGCCGTCGACCTTGCCGTCACTAGGAGCCTGTGCGGCCTGCGGCCGCAGATGCGCCGACATCTGGTGGCCGTAAAGGTCGAAATCGACCCAGGTCGCCGATGAACGGCCGATGGCGCAGCCCAGCACCTCGCCATAGAAAACGCGGGTTTCATCGAGATCACGGACCGGGAAGGCGAGATGGAAAGGCGTCATCGAAAATGCTCCGTGCAGGCTGCGAACCGATTTTGCGTCACAGGGTTCGCGGTTTTGAACCGTCCACCCTGCATTTTGATTGAAGCCTATGCCATTGCACAAGCCGGACCGGAACAATAGATGGGTGGGCAACGGCCGCACACCGGCCGCACCAGCAGGATTTCAGGCATGACCGATATATCAGACGCAGCAAAATTGACCGACCGCGTCGCGGCCCTGGTCGAGGCTGCCAAAAAGGCCGGCGCCGATGCCGCCGACGCGGTGGCCGTGCGCGGCCGCTCGACCGGCGTGTCGGTGCGTCTCGGCAAGGTCGAGGCTACCGAAGCCTCCGAAAGCGAGGATGTCGCGCTGCGCGTTTTCGTCGGCGGCCGCGTGGCAAGTGTCTCGGCGACGGCGGCGTCCGACCCGAAAACACTGGCCGAGCGCGCCGTGGCGATGGCGAAAGTGTCGCCGCAGGATCCTTATCAGGGGCTGGCCGACCCGGCATTGCTGGCCAAACAGACGCGCGATCTCGATCTGTTCGACGCCACCGAAGTGTCGGCAGACCAGTTGAAGGAAGCCGCATTGGCGGCGGAAGCGGCAGCGCTTGGCGTCAAGGGCGTGACCAATTCGGCCGGCGCCAGCGCCGGTGCCGGCCTCGGCGGCCTGGTGCTGGCCACCTCGCACGGCTTCCTCGGCCATTATGTCGGTTCGCGTTTCTCGCGCTCGGCCAGCGTCATCGCCGGCGAGGGCACCGGCATGGAGCGCGACTATGAATTCTCCTCGCGCCAGCACTTCGCCGATCTCGATGCGCCCGAAGACATCGGCCGCAAGGCCGGCGAACGCGCGGTGCGCCGCATCGGCGCGCGCAAGGCGGCGACCGGGCCGGTCGACGTGGTGTTCGACCCGCGCGTCGCGCGCGGCATTGCCGGCCATCTTGCCGGCGCCATCAACGGCGCCTCGGTCGCGCGCAAGACCTCGTTCCTGCGTGACATGATGGGCAAGCAGGTGGCCGCTTCCGCCATCACCGTCACCGACGAGCCGCTCCGGCTGCGTGGCCAGGCCTCGCGTCCGTTCGACGGCGAAGGCGTCGAAGGCGAAAAGCTGTTGATGGTCGAGAAGGGCGTGCTCAACCACTGGTTCCTGTCGACATCGGCCGCAAGGGAACTGGGCCTCGTCACCAACGGCCGCGGCGCGCGCGGCGGCTCCTCCGTGACGCCATCCTCCACCAATCTCGCCATCGAACCGGGCGAGCGGTCGCCGGAAGAGCTGATCAAATCGCTCAGGACCGGCTTCTACGTCACCGAAGTGTTCGGCCAGGGCGTCGACATGGTCACCGGCGAATACAGCCGTGGCGCCTCGGGTTTCTGGATCGAGAACGGCGAGCTGGCCTATCCGGTCGCCGAGGTCACCATCGCCTCGAACCTGAAGACCATGTTCCTCAACATGGTGCCGGCCGATGACCTCGACCGTAATTTCGGCACCGCCGCCCCAACGCTCCTGATCGAAGGCATGACCCTTGCCGGAGCATGACCTGACCACTGCCGGGGCCACCGAAGAC
>NZ_RZTC01000038.1:13431-54318 GCF_004023165.1 Mesorhizobium sp. M7A.F.Ca.MR.176.00.0.0
TGCGCGATGCCGCCCGCGAGGCGGGGCTCATCGCCATGCGCTACTTCGGCAACAGCCCGCAAGTCTGGATGAAGGGCGGCACATCGCCGGTCAGCGAGGCCGACCATGCCGCCGACGCCTACCTGCGCGAAACGCTGCTGGCGGCGCGACCGGATTATGGCTGGCTGTCGGAAGAGACCGTCGACGATCCGGTCCGGCTTTCGGCACGCCGCACCTTCGTCGTCGACCCGATCGACGGAACGCGCGGTTTTCTGGAAGGCCAGCGCACCTGGTGTGTCAGCGTTGCCGTCGTCGAGCATGGCCGCACGCTGGCCGGCGTGCTGGAATGCCCGGCGATGGAGGAGACCTATTGGGCGCTGCCCGGCCAGGGCGCCTTCCGCAACGGCAAGCGCATTGCGGTTCGCAAGCTGGCGGATACGGCCGAGATTTCCGGGCTGAAGCAGTTGACCGACCTGATGCCGGCCGAATGGCAGGCGCGGCTGAAGCGGGCGCCCTACAGCCCTTCGCTCGCCTATCGGCTGGCGATGATCGCCAATGGCGTGCTGGATGCCACTTTCGTCAAGCCGAACGCGCATGACTGGGATATCGCGGCGGCCGACCTCATCCTGCGCGAGGCCGGCGGCCAGCTGCTCGACCAGCATGGCCGTGCTCCACTTTATGCCGGCGAGGTGACTCGTCACGGCGCCCTCGCTGCCGGCAGCGGTGAATTGCTGGCCGTGCTCGCCGGCGTCATCGCCGGTCTGGACGCGTGAAAGCGTTTTCCCCGGCGAGATGAATTCATCTCGCCCTAAAGGTTCCAAAGTTGGCGGCTTTGGTCTAGACCTGTGACAAACTCACGATATGTGAAGGACCGACATGGCCGCGGAAGACGGAAAGAAACAGCTTTTGCATCTGGTGTTCGGTGGCGAACTCAAGAAGCTTGGCGGCACCGAATTCCGCGATCTCGAGGGCCTCGATATCGTCGGCATCTATCCCGACTATCAATCCGCGCACACGGCGTGGAAAGCCAAGGCGCAAGCCAGCGTGGACAACGCCCACATGCGTTACTTCGTCGTTCATCTGCACCGGCTGCTGGACCCCGACAACAAGGTTGCCGGTTGACTTCGATGGAGCATGACCTGGCGAAAGGGCCAGCAAGCGATGCCGCGCCCACGGGCAGGGGACGCAGCCGCACGACCAAGGCCTTCTGGCGCAAGATTCGCCAACCGCTGGCGCAGTCGCGATTCGTCAAGAACGCCATCGCCAGCCTGTTCGCCCAGCTCGTGCGCTTCGTGCGCCTCACCAATCGCGTCGTCGAGGGATCGGCACGGTTTTCGGGCGGTGCCTATACCGAATTCGAGCCTGGCATCATCGCCTTGTGGCATGGCCAGCATCTGCTGACGCCAGCCTATTACCCCAAGCGCAAGCCGCTGGTCGCCATGGTTTCGCGCAGCGCCGATGCCGAGCTCAACGCCTTGATGCTGGAAAAATTCGGCATCGAGGCGGTGCGCGGCTCGGGCGGGCGGGAGAATGCCAGGCACCTCGACAAGGGTGGGGCAAAAGCGCTTATCGCCCTGAAAAAGTCGCTCGCCGTCGGCAAGAACGTCGCCATGATCGCAGATATTCCGCACGGCACGCCACGAGACGCAGGGCTTGGTATCGTTCTCCTGGCTCGCCTCTCGGGCCGGCCGCTTGTGCCTGTCGCCATCACCACCAGCCGCCGCAAGGTACTGGAGAAGAGCTGGGACAAGACCACCATCAACCTGCCGTTCGGCCGTTCGTCGATCGTCATCGGTCAGCCGATCTTCGTGGCGGCCGGCGCCGATGAGGCCGAAATGGAGCGCAAGCGCCAGGAAGTGACGACCGCGCTCAATGCCGCGACCGCCGAGGCCTACCGTCTCGTGGATGCCCCGCGATGAGCGGCCGCTGGGCGCGAGCCATGCTGTCGGCATACCGTTTCGCGGGTGCGGCCGCCTATCCGCTGGTCGGGCCCTATGTGGCCTGGCGCACCTCGCGCGGCAAGGAAGACCGCTACCGCCGCCGCGAGCGCTATGGCGTCGCCGGCCGCGCGCGCCCCGACGGGCCGGTGATCTGGATCCATGCCGCGAGCGTCGGTGAGACCATAGCCGTCGTGCCGTTGGTCGAAAGCATCCTCGACTATGGCGTCAACATCGTGCTGACGACCGGCACGGTCACCTCGGCGCAGGTCGCCGACGAGCGTCTCGGTGACCGGATCATCCACCAATACGTACCGCTCGATCTCAAGCCGGCGGTCAGCCGGTTTCTCGATCACTGGCAGCCGGATCTGGCGATCATCGCCGAATCCGAGATCTGGCCGATGACCATCCTCGAGCTTGGCGCGCGCCGCGTGCCGCAGGTGCTGGTCAATGGCAGGCTGTCCGACCGCTCGTTCAAATCGTGGAAGAAACGCGCCAACATCGCTGAGGCGTTGTTCGAGAACCTGGCTCACGTCGTGGCGCAGTCGGATGTCGATGGCGAGCGGTTTCTGGCGCTCGGCGCCCGGCCGGTCACCGTGTCGGGCAATCTCAAGGTCGATACCTCGCCGCCGCCCGTCGACGAACGGGCGCTGGCGACGCTGCGGCGGCAGATAGGCACGCGCCCGACCTGGGCGGCGATCTCGACCCATGACGGCGAGGAAGTGGTCGCGGCTGAAGTCCACGCGACGCTGCACAAACGCCACCATGGTCTTCTGACGATCGTCGTTCCGCGTCATCCCGATCGCGGCGAGGCGCTTGCGGCGCAGATTTCCGGCATGGGCCTGAAGGTCGCGCGGCGCAGCAAGGGCGACAGGATAGCCGCCGACACGGATATATTGCTCGGCGACACGATCGGCGAAATGGGACTCTATCTCCGGCTGACCGAAATCGCCTTCGTCGGCCGCTCGCTGACCTCCGAGGGTGGCCAGAACCCGCTGGAGCCGGCCATGCTCGACACGGCGGTTCTCGCCGGGCGCAATGTTCAGAATTTTCGCGAGGCCTACCAGCGTCTGCTCGACAGCGGCGGCGCCAAGCTGGTGCGCGATCGCGACATGCTGGCCGGCGCCGTCAATTTCCTCCTGACCAACGAAGTGGCGCGCCACGAGATGATGGCGGCGGGTGTGGCGACCGTCGACGAGATGCGTGGCGCGCTGGCGCGCACGCTGAAATCGCTTGAGCCCTATATCCAGCCGCTGGTCGTCAAGTCGCGCCTGAAGGGCGCGAACGGTCGCTAGCGTGGCCTCGGAAGCACCACCATTCTGGTGGGAAGAGCCGGACTGGCGGGTCCTGGCACTGTCGCCGCTATCGGCCATCTATGCCGCCGCCGCCGGCCGCGGCATGCGGCGGGCCAAGCGCGAGAAGATCCAAGCACCCGTTCTGTGCATCGGCAATTTCACGGTTGGCGGCACCGGCAAGACACCGGTGGCCATCGCGCTCGCCGAGCAGGCGAAGCGAATGCATCTGAAACCAGGCTTCCTGTCGCGCGGCCATGGCGGCTCGTTCGCCGAGCCTCACGTGGTCGATATCGACCATGACAGTGCCAAGCATGTCGGTGACGAACCGCTGCTGCTCGCCGAACACGCGCCGGTGGCGGTGACGCCGAACCGCGCCGCCGGCGCCCGGCTGCTGCTGGAACGGCATGGCTGCGATTTCCTGATCATGGATGATGGCTTCCAGAGCGCCCGCATCCACATCGACTACGCGCTGGTCGTCGTCGACGCGCGCTATGGGATCGGCAATGGCCGCGTCATTCCGGGGGGGCCGCTCAGGGCCAAAATCGTCGACCAGTTGGTCTTCACCAGCGGGCTGTTGAAAATGGGCGAGGGCACTGCCGCTGACAGCGTGGTCCGCCAGGCCGCACGCGCCGGCCGGCCGATCTTCGAGGCCCATACAGAGCCAAGCGGCAAGGCAGGGCTTGCCGGCAAGCGGTTCCTCGCCTTCGCCGGTATCGGCCATCCCGAGAAATTCTTCGACACGGTGCGCGAAGCCGGCGGCGAACTGGCGTTGACGCGGCCGTTTCCGGACCATCATTTCTATGCCGAGGACGAACTTGCCGAGTTGGTGGCGACCGCACGCGCCGAAGGGCTGGTGCTCATCACCACCGCCAAGGACGCCGCCCGACTGCGCCACGGCGCCTCACAGGACTTTCTCGACCGGCTCGAGGTGCTGGAGATCGACACGGTCTTCGAACTCGATCACGTTCCCGAGCGCATCATCGACGAGACGCTCGATGCCTGGCGCCAGCGCAAGCTGAAGGGTTAACCGCGCTTGCGCAGCTCCGGATGCATCTCGATTTCGCGGCGCAGCGAGGCGGTGGCGCTGATGTAGGGCTCCTGCCTGGCGACGCTCCAGTATTTCAACTCGTCGAGCGGAATGGTTTCGCCTGTCACCGCGCAACGCACGAACGCGCCGGGACTGGTAACCTGGAAGTCGCCATCCAGATAGCGGATGCGGGCTTCCTTGCCGCCGGGGCCTTCGAAACGGTTCATCATGCGGGGACGCCAGGGTTCATGAGGATTTCATCGCCATAAATTCCCGGCGAGGTCAAGCATGCGACAAGCCTGAGACAATGCTGAACGCTTATTGTGAGGCGGAAAAATGGTGTTGGTGGGCCGCAATGGACATTTCCTCCACTCGTCTTCCCGCCTTGCTCAGGGAAGTGATGACGCCGCAGGCCGTGCCCTCGGGGCAGGCTGATCCAGTCATGACGGCACTGGTCAAGGCGCTGGTCCAACCGCCGGCGCCGTCTCTGCTCGCACAACAGACAGCGCCAGCGCTGTTGACTTTGCCGGCCGCGCCAATGGCCGTCAAATCGCAGCAGATCGCATCGGCTGGCATCGTCGATGCCTATCTTGCCCAACTTGAGACGGGCGAAGAGGCGGCGTTGGCAACGATCGCGGCGAGAAAGGCAAAACCCGAAGCCGAAACGCCGCGAGCCTTCTTGCCGCCTTCGACAACGGCTAATGATAATGCTCCTGCCAGGGTTGCGGGGCTGTCATTGCTGTCGCTTATCCCGCCGCAGGCTCCAGTCCCGCGCAACGCTGCCGCTCTGGGTGCATTGGCGGGCAGGCACAGGCCGGCCAATCAATCCCATGGTGCGGCGCCGAACCCTGAGCACTTGCTGGTGAAGGTCGGCTTTGTTTCGATAATGGCCGGTTTGCTGGGAACCGTGATCCTTGGGTTCGTTCTGTTGTTGCTTCGCTGAGCTTCGAATCGGCTGGTTCTCGATATATGCCCGGCGGAAGGCCTACCGCTCGGCTTCGATGAACGCCTCGATCTTTTCCGGCGCCAGCCCGGCCTCCCCCGCGATGCGGCGGGCGAGGTCGGCGGCTGCGGTACGCGCGGTACGCGGCCGCCCGATCGGCCGGTCGAGCCAGTAGGACACCGGATTGAGCGCGGTGCGCTCATCGACGGGCGTGATGCGGCCCGATTGCAATTGATGCCCGGTCAGGGGTGGGCGTGCCAGCGCGATGCCGAGCCCATAGGCGGCGGCGTCGAGCACCAGATTGTAGTCCTCGAAGCGACGGTCCTGCGGGCGCGGGCGATAATCCATGCCTTGCGCGGCAAACCAGGCGCGCCAGGCAGACGCGTCGGAATCGTTGATCAGCGGATATTTGAGCAGCCGGGCAGGGTCGCCGCGGCCGATCTCGCGGGCAAGCTCGGGTGACGCGACGGGGAAGACATGTTCCTCGAAAAGCTGCACCGAGACGCGGCCCGGAATGCCGCCGCGTCCACAACGGATGGAGAGATCGATGCCCTCATCGGCAAGATCGGCCTGGCGGATGTCGACATCGAGCACGATGCGCAGCTTCGAGGGGTTGTTCTCCAGAGCCGCCATGCGCGGCATCAGCCACAGTCCGCTGACCGAGGGGATCGAGGTCAGCCGCACCACCGCCGTGCCACGCGGCTCGACCCAGCGGTCGGAATGGGTCGATATCAGCGCAAAGGCTTCCGCCGTGCGCAGATGCAGCCGGTTGCCCTCGATCGTCAGCGAGACACCGCGCGCCCCACGGTCGAAGACTTTCAATCCCAGCCAGTCCTCGAGCTTGGCGATCTGCCGGCTGACGGCGCCATGGGTGATGTTGAGCTTTTCGGCGGCCGCCGAAAAGCTGCCTGTTCGCGCCGCCGCATCGAAGGCGCGCAGTGTTTCGAGCGGTACCATTGTGTCCGAGCTGTGATCCATAGTCACAGGTGATCCTCGATTTGGTCGTTTGTCAACTGGCCTGAAATGGCGTTTTCTGCCTTTCAGGACCGAAGAATGCGAGGGCAGTGAGATGAACGGAATGACGGGCACGTTGAATTCGACACAGCGGATGGACACCACGGCAGCCATTGCTGTCGCGCTGACGGTGGTTGGTTGGGCCTCCGCCTTTCCGGCGATCCGCGCCGGTCTCGCTGCCTTCGGACCGCTGGAACTCGGCGCATTGCGCTTTGCCATCGCCGCCGTGCCGGCGGCGATCTTCCTGGCCGTCAAGCGACCGGCGCTGCCAAGGCTCGACGAAGTGTGGCGCCTGGTCTTTGGCGGCGCCATCTTCGTCGCGCTCTACACCGTCATGCTCAATTTCGGCGAACTGACCGTCTCTGCCGGTGCCGCCGGCTTCATTATCAATGTCAGCCCGATCTTCACCGCCATCATGGCGATGGTCCTGCTGGGCGAGCGCTTTTCGGGCATGGCCTGGGCCGGTACGGTGATTTCCTTCGCCGGCATTGGCGTCATCGCCATGGCCGACGGGAATGGACTGTCTTTTAACACGGGTGCTCTTCTGGTGCTTGGTTCGGCCTTGTGCTCGGCCGTCAACACCATCGTCCAGAAGCCGCTGTTTGCCCGCCATCATCCGTTGACCATCTCCGCTTCGAACATGGTGCTCGGCGCACTATGCCTGGCACCCTTCCTGCCGTCGGCCTTTTCGCAGGCGGCGGTTGCCGACGCAGCAGGCCTCGGCGCCGTCATCTTTCTTGGCATCGTGCCCAGCCTGATCGCCTATGCCGCCTGGGCGACCGCGCTGTCGCGTCTGCCCGCCGCACGTGCCTCCAACTTCCTCTATCTGGTCTCGCCGATGTCCGCGCTGATCGGCTTCTTCTGGCTGGGCGAAGTTCCGACGCTGCTCGGCATAATCGGCGGCGCGCTGGCGCTGGGCGGTGTCATCGTGGTGAATTTGAAGAGATGAATATTGCCGGCCGTCCGCTTCCCTCATTCGGGAACGATGCCTCGGTCAAACGCGTTTAGCCGGTGTTTATTCGACGGAGGTCCGAATGCCGGGTGCAACGACGCACCGACGCATGCAACTGGGTGATCTATCCATTTTCTATCGCGAGGCAGGGCCGCCAGAAGCACCTGTCTTGCTGTTGCCGCACGGCTATCCCTGCTCTTCGTTCCAATTCCGCCGACTGATGCCGGCGCTCGCCGACCGCTGGCGAACGATTGCATTCGACTGGCCGGGCTTCGGATACAGTGGCACACCAGATCCGGCCGCCTTTGGCTATGATTTCGACGCCTATTGCGACGTGCTTTCCAAACTTGCCGATGAATTCGGTCTCGAACGCTACGCCTTGTGGCTGCATGATTACGGCTCGCAGATAGGACTCCGGCATGCGATCTCGCACCCGGAGCGGATCAGCGCCCTGATCATCCAGAACGGCGACATCTACGAGGACGTGCTTGGCTCCAAATACGCCACGATCAAGGCTTGGTGGACCGACAAGACGCCCGACAAGCACCGTCCGCTCGAGGCCGCGGTAAGTGAGGACGGGTTCCGGGCCGAGTTCATCGGAGAAGTGGCTGACGACATCGCTACGCGCGTGCCGCCCGATCTCTGGAGCCTTCACTGGCCACTGATGAACACGCCGGTTCGTCGGCAGATCGCCGTCGGTCTGATGGAGAAGCTGGAAGCCAATCTCACCTGGTTTCCGCGCTACCAGGCTTATTTGCGTGAACACCATCCGCCCACGCTGATCCTTTGGGGGCCAGAGGATGGCTATATGCCCGCGGCGTCGGCACGGGCCTATCATCGCGATTTGCCCGATGCGGAACTGCATCTGATCGAGGGGGCGGGTCACTGGCTGCTGGAGACACATTTCGACGACGCGTTGCCGCTGGTCCGCGATTTCCTGGCTCGTGTTCACGGCTGATCATAGCCGGCGTCCGCCGCCATGCTCAGTTTGCTGTCCGCCTGACTGAAGGAGAACCTCATGCCGACCAAACCGACCATCGCGCGCATCTGGCGCGGCCGACCCCGCCGCGACGTTGCCGACGCCTATGAGCCATACCTGCGTGCCGAGGGTATTCCGCCCCTCGAGAAGACGGCGCTTGGTGTCCAACTGCTGCGCGAAGACCGCGATGCCGAGACGTGGTTCACAACCATCTCGTATTGGGCCGACATGCAGGCGATGACCGCCTTTACCAAAGGCGAACCGACCAAAGTCCATCATCTGGACCGCGATGCCGAGTTCCTGATCGAACTGCCGGAGCGGATCGACATCCACCGGATACTCGTCGATCGCCAGGGACTGCGCTGAACGGCGAATTTGGTGGTTCGCAATCTCGCCTTCTTCGCGGTGATGTCGCTGATCTGGGGTCTGACCTGGGCGGCGATCAAGCTCGGTCTCGATGACGTGCCTCCGCTCCTGCTGGCGGCGGCACGCTATTTGCTGACCGCCGCGCTTCTGGCAACAGCGGTGCGTGGAGCCGGCGCGGCGTTCGCCCACGGGCGAACGGTGGTCTCGGCATTGCTGGTCAACACCGGCACCTACGAGCGGTGAAGCGATGGCCCGCAATCCGTCCGCAGCTACCGCCGCCCGAAAAGCCGTTCGATGTCCGCCAGCTTGAGTTCGATATAGGTTGGGCGGCCGTGGTTGCAGGTGCCCGAACCGGGCGTCGCCTCCATCTGCCGCAGCAGCGCGTTCATCTCCTCGGCCTTGAGCAGGCGGCCGGAGCGCACAGAGCCGTGGCAGGCCATGGTCGCGGCTATTTTGTCCAGCCGCTCCTTCAGCGTGTCGACCGTGTCGTTGTCGGCGATCTCGTCGGCGAGGTCGCGCACCAATTGCCCGACA
Organism: Mesorhizobium sp. M7A.F.Ca.MR.176.00.0.0; assembly: GCF_004023165.1. Lineage (NCBI taxonomy): Bacteria > Pseudomonadati > Pseudomonadota > Alphaproteobacteria > Hyphomicrobiales > Phyllobacteriaceae > Mesorhizobium > Mesorhizobium sp. M7A.F.Ca.MR.176.00.0.0. The sequence continues at coordinate 22,458 of NZ_RZTC01000038.1, forward strand.
TTGGTCTCGCCCAGCATCGACGGCGTCTCGCGCACCGCGACGGCGCCGGGGCCGAAGCGCTCGATGCCGAGACCGAAGCGGGCCAGCGTTTCCGAATGCAGCGCAAGCCGCTCGGCATCCTCTTCCGGCAGGTCGATGATCTCGGGCAGAAGCAGCATCTGCGAGGGCACCGGGCGCGAGTGCAGCGCATTCTTCAGCGCCTCGTAGACCAGCCGTTCATGCGCCGCATGCTGGTCGACGATGATGAGCGAATCCCTGGTCTGGGCGACGATGTAGTTCTCATGCACCTGGGCGCGCGCCGCGCCCAGCACCGCGCCGAGCAGGGTCTCGGCCGCTTCATCCTGCCCTGCGCGCGCATCGGCGCTGGCAAGCGGACCGGCATCGAAAGCCGCCTGCTCGTTTTCACGCAAGCCGCGCTGCTCGAAGCCCGCACCCTCGAAACCCATATCGACCGGCCGCTGCGACGACCGGACGGGATCGAAGCCGGACGGGCCCGACGCGCGGTAGGCCGCGTCGTAGCTGCGGTGGCCGTTTGCCGGTCCGCCGTGGCCGTAGGATGCGGCCCCTGGCCGGAACGCGGCCATCATGCCGGCGGCACCCGTGGTGGCGGCGCGGACGCCGGCATCGGCCAGTGCCTGTCGAATTGCACCGACGATCAATCCGCGCACAAGGCCGGGATCGCGGAAGCGCACATCGGCCTTGGCTGGATGGACATTGACGTCGACGATGGCCGGGTCGAGCGTCAGGAACAGCACCGTCACCGCATGGCGGTCACGCGGCAGGACGTCGGCATAGGCACCGCGTATGGCGCCGGCGATCAGCTTGTCGCGCACCGGGCGGCCGTTCACATACGCATATTGCTGCAGCGCGTTGCCGCGGGTGAAGGACGGGATCGACACGTGGCCGGTCAGATGCACGCCTTCGCGCATCGCATCGATGGCAATCGAATTGTCGGGAAAGTCGGTGCCCATCACCTGGGCGACACGGCGCAGGCTGCCTTCCGCGCTGTCATCCGCCGCCGGCAATTCCAGCGTCGAGCGGTCCGAGCCGGCCAGCGTGAAGCGCACTGCGGGGAAGGCGATGGCGATGCGCTTGACCACATCGCTGGTGGCCGAGCTTTCGGCGCGTTCGCCCTTCATGAACTTTAACCGGGCCGGCGTTGCGAAGAACAGGTCGCGCACCTCGATCGTGGTGCCGCGATTGGCCGCCGCCGGCCTGACAGGCAGAACGCGGCCACCCTCGATGCCGATCTCGGCGGCGCTGTCACTTGCTGCCGTGCGCGAGCGGATCGACAGTCGCGACACCGAGCCGATCGACGGCAGCGCTTCGCCGCGGAAGCCCAGCGAGCGGATGTCGTTGATATCCTCGGTGAGCTTGGAGGTGCAATGACGTGCGATCGCCAGCGCCAGCTCCCGTTCGGGAATGCCAGAGCCGTCATCGGTGACGCGGATCAGGTTCAGCCCGCCGCCGGCTGTGACGATCTCGACGCGCGAAGCGCCGGCATCGAGCGCATTCTCGACCAGTTCCTTGACGACGCTCGCCGGACGCTCGATGACTTCGCCGGCGGCGATCTGGTTGATCATCGTTTCGGAAAGCTGGCGGATGGGCATGGCAGCACTATAGGCGGATTCGAGGCTGATGCGGAAGGATTCGGTGTTGCGGAACAGTGGATAGGCTGGCTGGGAGGCGCTGCCCCTCACGCTTGCTCCGCCAGCCAGTCTCGCACCTTGCGGGCGTTGTCGCTGAGTTCCCGGTTTTTCGGCCAGACGACATAGAACGCCTTGCCGGTCTTCAGCACATGATCCGTCACCGGCACCAGCAAGCCCGACGCCAGCAGCCGCTCGGCGAGGTGCCGCCAGCCGAGCGCGATGCCCTGGCCTTCCATGACGCCCTGGATCACCAGGCCGTAGTCGTTGATGCGCAGGCCGCGCGCGGTATCGCTGAGATTGGCGCCCGCCGACTGGAACCATTCGTCCCAGCTGGCCGCCTCGCGATACGGCTCCTCCAGATGGATGAGGCGGTGCGTGGCCAGTTCGGCAGCGGATTGGGGCAGGCCGAACTTTGCCGCATAACTGGTGCCGGCGACGGGAAATATCTCCTCGTCAGCCAGCGGCAACGAATGATAGTCCGGCCAGTCCCGCGGCGCGCCGCCGCGCACGCCGAGCGGAATGCCTTCCGCGATGATGTCGAGGTCGCGGTCGGCGGTCTGGATACGCAGGTCGATGCCCGGCAGTTCGTCGCGGAACTGCTGCAGGCGCGGCATCATCCAGAACGAGCCGAACGCGGTCGAGGCAGCCAGCGTGACATGACCGCCGGTTGCCTGCAGGCGCAGATCCTCCGCCGATTTGCGGATATGCGAAAGGCCGAGCGAGACATCGGCATGGAAGCGCTCGCCGGCCTCGGTCAGGAGAACCTGGCGGTGGCGGCGCTGGAACAGCTTGGCGCCAAGCCGTTCTTCCAGCCCGCGCACGGCATAGGAGACGGCGGCCTGCGTCATGCCGAGCTCGCGCCCGGCGGCGGTGAAGCTCGACAGCCGCCCGGCCGCCTCGAAGACGATCAGGCTGCCGGCCGAGGGCAGGAGGTGGCGCAGGCTTCGCATAAGCTGAGCTTATACAAGAGATCAGGATTTTCCAGCGTCACATCACCATTTTGTCGCGTTAGGCTCCTTCATGAGTGGAATGGAGTTGCCATGAACGCACCGGCCCCTGAAGTGACCGAACATGCCAACCGCCGCAGTGGCGGCCGCCTGGGACGCAAGGCCCTGCGCGGAGCTCCGGTAACGTCGTTTCCGACCCTGGTCCGCCAGATCCCCGTCTACCAGATGATCCCCGATGAGGCGGTCGAGCTGATCCACGAGGAGTCGCTCTTGATCCTCGAAGAGGTGGGATGCGAATTCCGCGACGACGAGGCTATCGCACTGTGGAAGGCGGCGGGCGCGGATGTCTCGGAAACTCGTGTGCGGATCGACCGGGCCCTGCTGATGGAACTGGTATCGAAGGTCCCGTCGGAGTTCACGCTCAATGCGAGGAATCCGCAGCGTACGGTGCGGGTGGGCGGCAACAATACCATCTTCGTGCCGATGTATGGCGCGCCCTATGTGCGTGACCTCGACAACAACAGGCGCTACGGCACGCTCGCGGACCTCAACAATTTCCACAAGCTCGCCTACATGGCGCCGGCGCTGCATTCATCGAGTTCGGTCATTTGCGAGCCGATGGAAATCGCGGTACCGAAGCGTCACCTCCACATCATCCATTCCGCGCTTAAGCATTCCGACAAGCCGTTCATGGGCATCGTCACGTCCAAGGAGCGGGCGGAAGACACGATGGCGATGGCAGGCATCGTGTTCGGCGAGGATTACGTCCGCGACAATCCGGTCCTGGTGTCGATCACCAACTGCAATTCGCCGCTGGTGTGGGACGCCACCATGCTGGACGCGATGAAGGTCTATGCCCGAAGCAACCAGCCGCTGATCCTCGCACCCTTCGCACTGTGCGGCGCCTCGACTTCGGCGTCGGCCGTCGGGGCAGTCGCGCAGGTCAATGCGGAAGCGCTGGCGGGCGTCGCCTTCACGCAACTGCTGCGCCCAGGGTCGCCACAGATCTACGGACAGTTCATGGTCACCGTGGACATGAAGACCGGCGCTCCGATGGGCGGCACGCCGGAGGCGGCCCAGATGATGTACCTGATGGGCGCGCTGGCGCGGAAATACAAACTGCCGTGGCGCACCTCAGGCTTCCATGTCGGATCGAAGCTCAACGACGCCCAGGCGGGCTACGAGGCCAACATGCTGATGCATGCCGCCATCCTCGCCGGCGCCAACTACATCTGGCACTCCGCCGGGTGGCTGGAGGCCGGCCTGAGCTGCGGCTATTCGAAGTTCGCAACGGACTGCGAACAGCTGGTTGGCTGGTACAAATATGCAGGCGGCCTTCCGTTCGACGATTTCAAGGAAGCGATGGCAGCGGTCCGCGAAGTCGGGCCGCAGGGCCATTTCCTCGGCACCAAACACACGCTCGAACATTTCGAGTCGGCCTTCTTCATACCCTCGATCATGGACTTCAATTCGTACGAACAGTGGAAGGCAGAAGGGGCGAAGGACCACGACACGCGCGGTCGCGAGAAGGCGCGCAACATGCTGGCGGATTACGAGGAGCCGAAGCTCGACGAAGGCATCGCCGATGGCCTGATGGATTTCATCGCGCGGCGCGAGGAGAGGCTGCCGGACAGCGTCAGTTGACGCGAAGAACCAAGATCAAAGGGAACCAGACGGGAGGAAAAAATGGCATTCTTCAGAAGCAGTGGCGATCGCGTGCCGAGCGCTATCGAGGCAATGGCGGTCGAAGCACGCGCGGGTCGTGTCGATCGGCGCGAGTTCCTGGCGCTGGCAAGCGCCTTCGGCGCATCGACGGCGCTTGCCTACGCCATGATCGGCCTTGCCGTGCCGGATCGGGCCTTGGCCGAAGAGCCGAAGAAAGGCGGAACGCTGCGCGTCTCGATGTCGGTGAAGGGGCAGAAGGATCCGCGCACCTACGACTGGGTTGAGCTGGCGAACATTTCGCGCTGCTGGCTGGAGCCGCTTGTCCGCTATACCAGGCAGTTCACCTTCGAGCCGGTTCTGCTCGAAAGCTGGGATATCAATGACGACGCCACCGAATACGTGCTGCATGTGCGCAAGGGCATCACATGGAACAACGGCGATGCCTTCAACGCCGATGACGTCGCTCACAATCTGACGCGCTGGTGCGAGAAGAATGTCGCCGGCAATTCCATGGCCGCCCGTGTCGGCGCGCTGATCGACGCAAAGACCGGCAAGGCCAGGGATGGCGCGATCACCAAGGTCGACGACAACACGGTCAAGCTGAAGCTAAGCGAACCAGACATTTCACTGATCCCGAATTTCACCGACTATCCGGCGCTCGTCGTGCATCGCAACTTCGATGCCGACGGTGCCGATCCGATCAAGAAGCCGATCGGCACGGGACCGTTCGAACTGGTCTCCTACGATGTCGGCCAGAAGGCGGTCGTCAAGCGTCGCGAGAATGGCAAATGGTGGGGTGGTGAAGCGCCGCTCGACAGCGTCGAGTTCATCGACTACGGCACCGATTTCAACGCCACCGTGAACGCGTTCGAATCCGGTGAGATCGACCTCAATTTCGAGTCGCCCGCCGACTTCATCGACATTCTCGACAAGATGGATCTGGTGAAATCGGAGGTGGCGACGGCGACGACGCTGGTTGCCCGCACCAACATCACCCACAAGCCCTATGATGACCAGCGGGTGCGCAACGCCCTGCAAATGGCCGTCGACAACAATGCGGTCCTCCAACTTGGTTATGCCGGGCGAGGCACCCCTGGCGAAAACCACCACGTTGCCCCGATCCATCCGGAATACTATCCGCTGCCCAAGAAGACACGCGACGCCGCCGGCGCCAAGAAGCTGATGGCGGAAGCCGGACACGCTGACTTCGAGCATGAGCTGATCACCATCGAGGACGATTGGCAGAAGAATACCGGCGACGCCATTGCCGGCCAGCTGCGCGATGCCGGAATCAAGGTGAAGCGCACGGTGCTGCCGGGTTCGACCTTCTGGAACGACTGGACGAAATATCCCTATTCGATGACGATCTGGTACATGCGCCCGCTTGGCGTCCAGGTGCTGGCGCTCGGCTATCGCACCGGCGAGGCCTGGAATGAATCGGCATATTCCAACCCCGATTTCGACGCCAAGCTCAAGCAGGCGCTATCGCTCATCGACGTGGAGAAACGACGCGAGGTCATGAAGGATGTCGAGCAGATCCTGCAGGATTCGGGCGTCATTATTCAGCCGTTCTGGCAGAAGCTCTACAGCCACCAGAACAAGAAGGTGAAGAACTATGGTGTCCACCAGACATTCGAGATGGACCTTCAGAACGTCTGGCTGGACGGCTGAAACAAGGCGCGGCAGGACTTCATGAGCCGCAAAAAAGCCGATATGCAGGATGCGTGGTATTGATAGGCTCAAGCCATCAAAAGCCGGAGATTCTGCATGAGACTGACAGTGCTCGTTGCCGTCCTTTCGATAGCCCTGCCGGGCGCCGCCGTCGCCGGACCGGCGTCCGACGCGGTGAAGTTCTTCTATGTCCCGGCGGTCAAGTTCGAGGCCGACGAACAATATCGGGATCGGTTCACCGAACCGGTGACGAAACTGTTCGAGCTGAACGACCAGGCAACGAAGACGAACCCGGACCAGGTCGCCTGCATCGATTTCGATCCTGGTCTCGACGCCCAGGATTTCGATCAGAAAACCGTCTCGAAAACGCTGAAACTGTCTGAGAAGTTGGATGGCGATAACGCACAGGTCACGGCATCCTTCAGCCTGTTCTCCGAGGGCGATTCCAAACGTGAAATGCTCTGGTCGCTCAAGAAGATCGACGGCAAGTGGAAGATATCGGACATCGCTTCCAAGACCAGCGACTGGACGCTCAGCGCGCTGGAATGCATGGCCGGCCAGACGCCGGAGTGAAGCGATGGCCCATCGCCGGTTCCTGACGCTGTCGGGTGTGTGCCTGCTGGCGGCTCTGAGCGGCGCCGCCGCGCAAGGCTTGTTGGGTGCGCCGCCGGCAAACGCCCCGGCCGGCACCCAGCCGCGCGACAGCGGGGCACCGCCCGCAAATGCGCCGGGCGGAGCGGCGGAACCGGCCACGCCGCCGGTGGGATGGTCGCCAGCCGAAGCGGCGCCCGCCGCACCGATCCAGCCGGGCTCGCCGACCGCCGTGGTGCGGCCGTTTTACGATCAGGTCGGGCTGGAGATCGATCCGGCCGAGCGAAGCCATTTCATCGACCCGGCCAAAACCGTGCTCGACAAGAGCGACGCGTTGCGCAAATCCGGGCAGGGCGAGTGCCTCGACCCCAACATGGCGCTCGACAATGCCGATTACGACAAGGCCGAGATCGACAAGAGCCTGAAGACGCTCGAGGCGATCAACGGCGACCAGGCCAAGGTCATCGTCGCCTTCGTCATATCGGGCAACCCGCACCGGCTGGAATGGAAATTCAAGAGGGTCGACGGCGACTGGAAGATATCGGACCTATTGTCGGTGACCGGCGAATGGGCACTCAGCCAGTATCAGTGCGAATGAACCGGCGATGAAGCTTTGCTTTTCGCTAGCCATCGTGCTGGTCGGACTCGGCGTTGCCGGGGGCGTGTTCGACTGGCACATCGGCACGATACTGGTCGCTCGCCAGCCGCGGCAAGCTCTGGCAGCGCCTGGCGACTTCTCCGTCGAGCGCGTCGTACTCGACCAGGCCGATGCGCCCGAGCTTGTCGGCTGGGTAGCCGATCGAAAGGGCAGTTGCGGTGCGATTGTGCTGCTACATGGGCGCGGCGCCAACAGGCTGGCCTTGGTTCAAAAGGCGAAGCTCTTGTTCGACGCTGGCTATTCCGTTGTCTTGTTCGACCTCTCCGGTCATGGAGAGAGCGGCGGCGCCGTTCAGGGCTTCGGGTATTCGGAAGGCCCGGACGCCTCCCGTATTATTACCTTTGCTCGGCAACGCTTTTCAGGCCAGAAGCTTGGCGCCATCGGCTCGTCGCTTGGCGCCGCCGCACTTGTCTTTGCCGCACCGCAAGCGCCTGCCGATGCTTATGTGCTGGAGCAGCTCTACGCAACCTTGCGCGAAACTACAGCGTGGCGAATGCCTTTCCACTTCTGGCGCGGTTTCCAAGCCGATGTCCTTTTGGCACAGATGCCGCTTCGTCTCGGGTTGAGCGCCGATGATGTCAAGCCGGTCGACCATCTTGCTGCTATCGGCAAGCCGCTGATGCTGCTTGCAGGCAGCACCGACCCTTTCATCGATCATGGACAGGTGCTGGCGCTGCAGAATGCTGCCGCTGGTTCACAACTCGTCTGGTTTGGGGGCGCAGGCCATGTCGATCTGCTGCGCTACGACCAACTGCGCTACAGCGATGCTATCTTTTCCTTTCTTGCAACAAAGCTCTGCCGGACGGGTGCCATCCATGGTTGACGTTCGCTCAACCTCGTCCGCGATAGGGCGCAACCCCGGTGTCGGGCAGCCAGGCGCCTTCCGGCGGAGCGCCTGTCTGCCAGAACACATCGATCGGAATGCCGCCGCGTGGATACCAATAGCCGCCTATGCGCAACCACAGCGGCTTGGTTGCCGCCACGATGCGGCGGCCGATCATGACGGTGCAGTCTTCATGGAAGGCGCCATGGTTGCGGAACGAGGTCATGAACAGCTTGAGCGACTTCGATTCCACCAAAGCCGCATCGGGTGCGTAGTCGATGACGATATGGGCGAAGTCCGGCTGGCCGGTGACTGGGCACAGCGAGGTGAATTCCGGGCAGGTGAAGCGCACGATCGCCGGCGGTCCGTCACCGCGCGAAAACGGTACGGTCTCCAGGACCGCTGCTTCGGGGCTTTGTGGCGTCTCGACGTGCGCGCCGAGTTGGGTGAGGGTTTTGGTGTCGATCATGGGCGCAATCCTTGTCGCATGCTTCCGGAGTGCGTGCGGGACGACATGCTTGAAAACGAATTTTGCCGCTCATTAGCACAATTTGAAACCGCAGGAAGACGATGACCAGCAACGATCCGCTTCTCCAGCCCTACCAACTCAAACACCTGACGCTGAAGAACCGGGTCATGTCGACCAGCCATGAGCCGGCCTATTCCGAGGACGGCATGCCGAAACAGCGATACCGGCTCTACCATGCCGAGAAGGCCAAGGGCGGCATGGCGCTGACCATGACCGCCGGCTCGGCGATCGTCTCTCGCGATAGCCCGGCCGCTTTCGGCAATCTGCATGTCTATGACGACAGGATCGTGCCGTGGCTCGCCGAGCTCGCTGACGCCTGCCACGAGCACGACTGCAAGGTGATGATCCAGATCACCCATCTCGGCCGCCGTACCGGCTGGAACAAGGCCGACTGGCTGCCGGTGCTCTCGGCCTCGCCGGTACGTGAGCCGGCGCATCGCGCATTCCCGAAGACGATCGAGGACTGGGACATTGAGCGCATCGTGGCCGACTATGCTTCGGCCGCCCAGCGCTGCGAGGCCGCCGGCCTCGACGGCATCGAGTTCGAATCCTACGGCCATCTGATGGACGGCTTCTGGTCGCCAGCCACCAATCATCGCGACGACGAATTCGGCGGCTCGCTGGACAATCGCCTGCGCTTCACCAACATGGTGCTCGATGCCGTGCGGGCAGCTGTCGGCGACAAATTCGTCGTCGGCATCCGCATGGTCGCCGACGAAGATTTCGAAAAAGGCCTGTCGAAGGCGGAGGGGATCGAAATCGCCAGGCGGCTGGCGGGCTCCGGCAAGGTCGATTTCCTCAACATCATCCGTGGCTCGATCGAGAGCGATGCGGCGCTGACCAAGGTCATCCCGGTAACCGGCATGCGTTCTTCGCCGCATCTCGATTTCGCCGGAGAGGTGAGGGCGGCGACGAAATTCCCGACCTTTCACGCGGCGCGCATATCCGACGTGGCCACTGCACGCCACGCCATCGCCACCGGCAAGCTCGACATGGTCGGCATGACCCGCGCCCATATCGCTGATCCGCACATCATCAAAAAGGTGATGGAGGGGCGCGAGCATGAGATCCGCCCCTGTGTGGGCGCCACCTATTGCCTCGACCGCATCTATGAGGGCGGTGAAGCGCTTTGCGTCCACAATGCCGCGACCGGCCGCGAGGCCGAAATCCCGCATATCATCGTCAAGACCGAAGGACCGAAGCAGAAAATCGTGGTCGTCGGAGCCGGCGCCGGCGGACTGGAGATTGCGCGGGTCGCGGCTGAGCGCGGCCACAAGGTGATGGTGCTTGAAGCATCGAGCCAGGCCGGCGGCCAGGTGCGATTGGCGACGCAGAACCCGCGCCGCAAGGAACTGATCGGCATCATCGACTGGCGGCTGGCCGAACTCGACCGGCTCGGCGTCGAGATCCGCTACGACACCTGGGCGGAAAAAGACGATGTCCTGGCGCTGTCGCCCGATGTGGTGGTGGTCGCTACCGGCGGCCTGCCGCAGAACCCGCCGCTGACATCAGGCGACAACCTTGTCACCTCGAGTTGGGACATCATGGCCGGCAGCGTCAAGCCGGCCGAAAATGTGCTGCTCTATGACGACAATGGCGGCCATCAGGGCATGGGCGCCGCCGAACTGATCGCCAATGCCGGCTCGAAACTCGAGCTTGTATCGCCGGAGCGTTTCTTTGCCCCGGAAATGGGCGGCATGAACCATGTGCCCTATATCAGGGCCTTCCAGGAAAAGGGCGTCACCATCACCATCAACACGCGGCTGCGTTCGGTGCGGCGTGAGGGCAACCAGCTGATCGCAGAGCTGGCTTCGGATTTCGCCGATGGCTGGCGCGGCGAGCGCAGGGTCGACCAGGTGGTGGTCGAGCACGGTACGCTGCCGCTCGACGATCTCTACCTCGCGCTGAAGCCGCTGTCGAAGAATGGCGGCGCGGTCGACTACGAGCGGCTGGTGAGTGGTGGCGACATCTTTCCCAAGCGCAATCCAGAAGGCGGCTTTGTTCTGTTCCGCATTGGCGACGCGGTCGCCTCGCGCAACATCCACGCCGCCATCTATGACGGCATCAGGTTCGGCTTGCGGATCTGAAATTAGCTATCGCCAGGATCGGTGGCGCGCGGCCGAAGCTTCCTGCAAGAGCCCCTAGACTGGACTTTCCCTGTCGTACTTGTAACGATCTAGGGTGATCCAAACGCTTGGGATCAGTTTCATTCTACTGCAAGTCTGCAGGGAAATCGCGAAGCAGTGCGTCTTCTGCCGAGAAAAGCTGACGAAAACCTAACAAAGTCCGGGGGGACAAGTTGACCAAGAAAGATCCGTTCGTTCCGCGCCAGACCAATACGGCGCTCTACATGCAGCTATACGAGAATGGATATTCGGTTGCCGATATCGCCCGGGTGCAAAAGGCGTATCGTGTGTGTTGCGCGATGTTCAACGGCCGCTACCGCAAGACAGGACGGCCGTTCATCTGCCATGCGGTGGGGGCTGCGTCATCGGCCGCGCATTTCGATAAAAGCGTCGATCTTGTCTTGGCCGCGATGTTTCACGCTGCCTACGACAGCGGCCACTATCCGGACGGAAAGTCCAGCAGGCGCACCGATGCACACCGCAGATGGCTGGAGCAAACAATCGGTCCCCGGGTTGAAGGTCTTGTCGCCCGCCTGGTCGGACTGAAATTCGATACCGGAGACCCCGAGCGCCTTGTGGATGCCGGTGTGCCGGCCGGCGACGAGGACATCTTGTTCCTAGTGCTTGCCCATGAGGTGGATGACCTGGCGGACGGAGGATTGGCGTTTGCGCCCAAATACGGTCAGTCCATACGATCGAGGGTTGCTGCCTGTGCCACTCTGGCGAGGTATCTGGGCCGCGAAAATCTTGCCGTCACCATCGAAGGTTACGGTGCCCGCTACGAGACGATGGCGTGGGCTGCTCCCCTCCAGGAGACGAAGCTGATTGGCTTTCAGATTACGCCAAATTTACGCACATACATCAAATTGCGTCGCCACAAGTTACGCGGCGAATCAGTCGAGGTGCTTTGACACCTTGCTGATCCCGCGATGCGCAATCCGCTGAGAACTGGCCGTCCTTGCCGGCTCAGTCGTCATAGCCCTGGATTGCCCCAAAGCTGTAACGGCGCAGCTTCAGCGCGGTGATCAAATTGGTCAGCTTCGTCTTGCCGTCGAAACCGTTCTGGAACATTTCGTCATGCATCAGCAGGATCAGCTTGCCGGGCTTGACGAAGCGGCCATAGCCGAACAGGTGATCGATCTCGCTGACCAGATGATCGACGCTCTGCACCGGCTCGCCGTTGTCCTTGTGCACCCATTCATGGTCCCAGCCGTAGAGATAGAAGCCTGAGGCCGCGACAAACTCGTAGTCGGGCTCTTCACGCCCCTCCTGGGCGAGCCCAAGCGAGGTGTCGTTTTTCGACATGGAGGGCAGCCTGAACACGTCGCGCCCCGGTAGCCTTGCATGCACCACGGGCTTCAACCCGAGCACCGCGTTTGCCCTTACCATGTCGGCGACGACACCTTCGGTGTCGCCGTAGAAATGCCGGTAGTGATTGTAGGCATGGCTGTAGCTGTGGTTGCCGAGCGTCACCAGAGGAAGCTGCCTGGCGCGCTGGACGAGCGCTCTGTTGGCGGCGCTAGCCTGTGCGTGCATGCCGACCATGAATAGGGTTGCAGGAACCTGCTCGGCTTCCAGCACATCGAGGATGTTGCTTGTGCCGTTCAGCGGCCCATCGTCGAAGGTAAGATATATTATGCGATCGGCCCCTTGGGCGGGAACCGCAAAAATCAAAACCGCCGCCAGCACAAACCGAAACGGTGTCATCAGCCCCGATATCCGGTTGCGATCACGACAAGGCCGCCATGTCCACAACGGCTTGTCAAGGCGAGCCGGTGCATGTCGCCCAAAAGTGCGCAGCGGTTTTGGGATAACGACATGCGCAAACAAAAAGGCAAACCTATGCCAGGCTTCCTTGCAGCACCGTCAGCTTGGCCTTCTTGGGCATGCGGGCGGTCAGCCATTCCAGCGCCTTGTCGTGCGGCATCGGGAAGGCGATGGAGTAGCCCTGCACCTGGTCGCAGCCGATCGCCATCAGCGAATTGAGCTCGGCCTCGGTTTCGGCGCCCTCTGCGACGATCGAGATGCCAAGGCCACGCGCCAGCTCGGTGATGGCGCGGACGATCTTCGAGTTGTCGCCATTCTCATGGATGTTCTGGACGAAGCGGCGATCGATCTTCAGCCGGTCGATCTCGTTCGGGTTGACATGGCTGAGCGAAGCATAGCCGGTGCCGAAATCATCGAGTTCGAGATGGACGCCGGCTGCCCGGATGTGCCGCAGCTTGGCCGCGATACCCGTCTTTTCGTCATCGAGGATGACGGATTCGACGATTTCCAGCGACAGTTTCTGCGGCGGCAGCCCGGCCTTTTCCAGCGTCTCGAACAAGAACGCATCGAAATCGTGTTCGCGCAGCTCGGTGCCGGAAACATTGACGGCAAGCCGTCCGAAGGCAATGCCGGCGCGATTCCATTCGGCCGCCTCGTTGATCGCCTTGGTGATGACGATGCGGCCGATCTCGGGCATGAAGCCGCATTTCTCGGCGACCGGAATGAACTCGCCGGGCGGGATCATGCCGCGCTCCGCATGGTTCCAGCGCACCAGCGCCTCGATGCCGCTGATCGTGCCGTGGGTCAGTGAGACCTGCGGCTGGAAATAGACCTGGAACGCCCGCTCGGCGATGGCAACCTTGATGTCGTGCTCGAGCTGCTTGCGATAGTCGAGTTCGCGGCGCAGCTCCTCGGAAAAGAAGGAGAAGTTGCCTCCGCCAAGCTTCTTGGCGGAGTAAAGCGCAAGATCGGCGTGGACCAGCAAATCCCCGGCATTGTCGGCGTCGATCGGATAGACCGCGATGCCGGCGCTGGCGCCTGGGAGAATGGTCGTGCCCTGGAAGACGATCGGCTCGTTGATATGTGCCAGGATGCGTCGCGCCAGCATATTGATGTCTTCGGTGCCGCCGGCGCCGCCGAGGATCATGACGAACTCGTCGCCGCCCAGGCGCACGCACAGATCCGACGCCCGGCAGGAGTCGCGCATGCGCTGTGCCGTGACGACCAGCACATAGTCGCCGGCGGCGTGGCCGAGCGTATCGTTGATCTGCTTGAATCGGTCGAGATCGAGCTGGACGACGGCAAGGCGTTCGCGACGCCGGTGCGTGCCCTTGATCAGCGTGTCGAAATGATCGGTCAGGAACGTGCGGTTGTGCAGGCCGGTAAGGCCGTCATGCACCGCGATGAAGGCCATGGAATTGCGCGCGTCGATCAGTTCATGCGTCTTGCGCAGGATGGCGTTCGACATCGGCCTGAAGATGAAGAGCGCCACCAGTATGATGACGCCGATTGTGGCATAGAACAGCGTGCGGTGGAGAGCGAGCAGCTTCTCGGAGCGGTCGTCGGCGTCGGCAGTGATGCGCTGGCCAAGCGCGGCGTAGCCCGACAAGGTCGCATTGGCGACGGAGGCGTCGAGATTGACGCGTTCGTCACCGCCTTTGTAACCGCCATTGCCGCTGAATTGCGATTCATAGGCCGAGATCAGGCGGTCGCCATTGGCGATCAGCCCGACCGAGAAATAGTCGAGGTGGAAGGGCTTGGCGAAAAGGACGCTTTCGATCGACTTCGGGTCAAGCTTGGCCGGCGATTGCGGATCGGCTCCCGTCTGATCGAGCAGCAGGTCGTAGTTCGTCTCGAACTCCGCCGTTGCCTGCTTGAGCGCGCTGACCAGCGCCGGTTGCTTGTCGCGTGAGCCGGCGCCCGTTGCACCGGCAAGGAAGACGATGCGCTGCGACAGCGTCTTTTGTGTGCTGACGATGTCGAGCAAGGTGTGATTGTGCTGTTGGGTGGCCATCATCTGCTGCAGCAGGATGAAGGAGGCGATCACCATGGCCGCAATGATCAGCAGGGCCAGCCAATAGCCGGCCTTGATCAGCAGTATGAGCTTGCCTGAAACGGTTTGCACCGGCTGCTGCGACATTTTCGGGGGCGGCCCTCTCGCCTACGGATTCTTGCCTAAAGATTCTTGTATGAGCACCATTGAACTGCAAACGTTAACAGGACCGGAAATCGACGGCTGCCCGGCGAGGGGCGGCTGTCGAAAGATCGCGAAATGGTTATCGGCTCGTTTAGCGCCGTACCGGCATTTGAGCGGTCATCGGCCAGAACCCTTGTCGCGGCGTCGTTTCCGCCGCCGCATGATGATCGACATCGGGGCGGCATCGTGCTGCTTGCCACCGATCCGGTCGTTTTTGCGATGGATTTTTCACGCGGACGAGACGACAGTCAGCCCACATCAAACGAGGCCGACCATGACCGCAGCATTCCTCTCCCACATCGACAGCGAGCTCGCGGGGCTCAAATCGGCAGGCCTCTACAAGTCGGAGCGGGTGATCACTTCAACGCAGTCGGCCGAGATCGAGGTTGGCGGCGACAAGGTGCTGAATTTCTGTGCCAACAACTATCTCGGCCTCGCCGATAGCGCCGATTTGCGCAATGCTGCCAAGCAGGCGCTCGACCGCTATGGCTACGGCATGGCATCGGTGCGCTTTATCTGCGGCACCCAGGAAGAGCACAAGCAGCTCGAATCCACGATCTCCTCTTTCCTCGGCATGGAAGACACTATCCTCTACGGCTCCTGTTTCGATGCCAATGGCGGCCTGTTCGAGACGCTGCTGGGCGAGGAAGACGCCATTATCTCGGATGCCTTGAATCATGCCTCGATCATCGATGGCGTGCGGCTGTCGAAGACCAAACGTTTCCGCTACGCCAACAACGACATGGCCGATCTCGAGGCGCGCCTGAAGGAAGCCCGGGACTGCCGCTTCCGGTTGATTGCCACCGACGGCGTGTTTTCGATGGATGGCATCATCGCCAATCTCAGGGGTGTCTGCGACCTCGCCGAGAAATACGACGCCATGGTGATGGTCGACGACAGTCATGCCGTCGGCTTCGTCGGCCGGAATGGCCGCGGCTCGGCCGAACATTGCGGCGTCGAGGGCAGGGTCGACATCATCACCGGCACGCTCGGCAAGGCGCTTGGCGGGGCCTCCGGTGGCTACACCTCGGGCAAAGGCCAGATGGTCGACTGGCTGCGCCAGCGCTCACGGCCGTATCTCTTCTCCAACACGCTGATGCCGGCGATCGCCGGCGCTTCGATCAAGGTGTTCGAACTGATCAAGGACGGCGATGGGCTGCGCGACAAACTCTACGACAATGCAGCGCGCTTCCGGTCGCAGATGGGCAAGCTCGGCTTCACGCTGGCCGGAGCCGATCATCCGATCATACCGGTGATGCTGGGTGATGCCAGCCTGGCGCAGGAGATGGCGGCGCGCATGCTGAAGCGCGGCATTTATGTCATCGGCTTTTCCTTCCCGGTGGTGCCGAAAGGCCAGGCGCGCATCCGCACGCAGATGTCGGCGGCGCATTCCAGCGCGGATATCGATCGGGCAGTGGAAGCGTTTGCCGCCGTCGGGCGCGAACTCGGGGTCATTTCCTGAAAGGCTGGAATCGAAAAGCGATTCCGGATCAAGAGATTCAAGGGACAAAAGCATGTCGAACATGATGAAGGCGCTGGTGAAGGCCAAGGCCGAACCAGGCATCTGGATGGAAGAGGTGCCGGTGCCGGAGATCGGCCCCAACGACGTGCTGATCAAGATCAAGAAGACGGCGATCTGCGGCACCGACGTGCACATCTACAATTGGGACCAGTGGGCGCAGAAGACGGTGCCGGTGCCGATGGTGACGGGCCATGAATTCGTCGGCACCGTTGCCGATTTCGGCGCAGCGGTCACCGAATACAAGGTCGGCCAGCGTGTATCGGGCGAAGGCCACATCGTCTGCGGCCATTGCCGCAACTGTCGCGCCGGGCGAGGGCATCTGTGCCGCAACACGCTCGGCGTCGGCGTCAACCGTCCTGGCGCCTTCGGCGAGTATCTGGCGATTCCGCAGCACAATGTCGTGCCGATCCCCGATGATGTGCCCGACGAGATCGCCGCGATCTCCGATCCGCTGGGCAATGCCGTTCACACCGCATTGTCATTTGATCTGGTCGGCGAGGATGTGCTGGTCACCGGCGCCGGGCCGATCGGCATCATGGGCGCGCTCGTCGCGCAATGCGTCGGCGCGCGCAAAGTGGTGATCACCGACATCAACCCGGTGCGGCTGGCGCTAGCCAAGAAACTCGGCGTCCAGCATGTCGTTGACGCCTCGAAGGAAAAGCTGCGCGACGTCATGCCGGTGCTCGGCATGACCGAGGGGTTCGACGTCGGGCTCGAAATGTCGGGCGCCGCCCCCGCTTTCCGCGACATGATCGACACCATGAACAATGGCGGCAAGATCGCCATTCTGGGCATCGCGCCGACCGGCTTCGAGATCGACTGGAACAAGGTCATCTTCAAGATGCTGCATCTCAAAGGCATCTACGGCCGCGAGATGTTCGAAACCTGGTACAAGATGATCGCGCTTGTGCAGGGTCCGCTGGATGTCTCCGGCCTGATCACCCACCGCATCGGCATCGACGATTTTCAGATCGGTTTCGATGCGATGAAGAGCGGCAGTTCCGGCAAGGTGGTGATGGACTGGTAGGGATTGCCTTGGCCGCTATTCAGGAAAAGCTGACGACAGCACCTCTGGTCCGCCGGACATTTTCCAACTAGGGGAACATGGCTGGGTGGAGAGCTATGGCTACGCTACGTGCGCTCGCTAATCATACACGGCGACGTATCGCGGCCCACCCGGTGACGGTCGATGGGGCAATTCGCTTCAGTCGATGACGGAAACCCGGTGAACCGATGCTGAGGCCCCGACGCGATCGTCTATTTCCTATGATCTGCGATTGAGGTCGAGGTGTTGCCGCTTTCAGCGGGTAAGATGCGATAGACGACTTCCGGTACCCTTCCGGTCAGCGAAAAGGAAGGCAACGAGCCGCATTGCCTCAAGCAAAATGTTACCAATAGTGTCCTGTTCCAAAGGGGATGGACAGGTCGTGCCATTCCGGTTCGGGGGAAGGATGGCGCGGCTCAGCATGGCGACACGGTGAAGCGGCGATCGTGGAGCTTTATTGCGGCGTTGACAAGCGGCGCATTCTGGATGAGTTCGAGGCGGTAACCGGCTATTATTCGCAAGCGCGCGATCCGTCTTATGAACCGTCGTGAGCAGAGGCCGTCTGCGGGCAAGAGCCGCAGCCGCTGTTACGGCAGCGATGTCCGCGACGCGCTCATCGTGTTGTGGGAGGATTCGGAGCGGCTGGGTCCGCATCGACGCTCGCGGCGGCCAGCGCCGCCGGGCAGGAATGAGTTCGCAGTTCGCCGCTCGGTGCCAGCCCGCACCTTCGGCGATTGGAAAGATCCGCCGCCCGGCTTTGTTGAGCGCATTCGGGCACGTCTTCGTCAGGGAGCTTCGTGCAGACGATGGTGCTGACCGGATTGCCGCCGGCTGGACCGATTGCATTCCGCTCCGCACGCGCGACAGCGGCAATGTGATCATGGCGATCAAGCAGGCCCGCTCCCGGTTTCGCTGACCCTGTGCTGCTGTTTGCCGGCATCCGCCCGCACAGGAAGAGCTTGTAAAAGCGGTCGGTGCGGAAATCGAGGAGCCGTTGGTCGTCGATCTTCAGCCTGAACGCGGTCGTTTGCTGGTGCCGCAAATCGGCTGTTGCATGTACATCCCTGTCAGACGTCAGTTTTCCTCGCCTATTTTGGTGTCGAGCGCGAAGTGCTCCAACCAGATTGCAAGGCTTTTTGGAAATGAGAGCGGCTTTGCGCAGGGCGCTCCGTTGTTGAGCATTCAAGCTACCAAGCCAATGACGCGCAGGTTCCACCAGGCTCGCCAGCCTTGAAGGACAGCGAAAAAAGCAGAGCACGACAGACACAACAGTGCATCAGGACGCCGCAGTCGTTGAAGATGGTGCGCTGCATCCATACCGTGGATGCATTCGATCCAAATAATCGATTTGTTCAATCAGTTTCTCGAAAGCTAACCCTACCCTCTGTGGGAATCGGGCTCTGAGCCGCGACGCTGCCTTGCGAGCGCAGGGGCTGCACGTAGGAGAGATGATGCAACGAGAAATCGCACGCGGGTTGCTGGCCTCGTGGGTTCGCCGACCGGCGTATTTGAGCCCGTCAGTTGGTCCTCACCCGCGCCTATTGCCACCGAGCGACTTGCATGTCCCTCCGACTCGGACCAGTTCCGAGAGCTGCGACGAGTTGCGCGCCGTGTGCTCCGATCAGATGGCCGCCGGTGACGCGTTCGATGGGCCGTCCCTCTTCGAGAGGAGATGAAATGCGAACGCTGCTCGTGGATCATCATGCGGATCTTGCGCGCGCCATGCGACTTGCGCTCGGGGATGGCGGCTTCGTCGTCGATGTCGTTGGTACTCTGGAACTGGCTTCGAGTGCATTTTCTTGCGCCAGCTATGAAATTCTCCTGCTGGAATTGGCTCTGCCAGATGGCGATGGCTTGGGTTGGCTGAGGCAGTTGAGGACCCACGGGCATTCAGTTCCTGCCGTCATTATGAGCAGCCTTAACGATCTCGATAAGCGAATTGCGATCTTCAACGGTGGTGCGGACGACTTTCTGCTCAAACCCATCTCTACCGATGAGCTTATTGCCAGAATGAGAGCCATTCTGCGCCGGGCGACACAGATGACCGACCTGAGGCTCGTATTTGGCAATCTCGACTTTGATCCGGTCGCCCGCCAGGTTTTCGTTGATGGACACCCAATGATGATCGCACGTCGCGAACTCTGTATTCTAGAGCACCTGCTTAACCGGGCAGGCCGCATCGTGCCCCGTGCGCAATTGGAAGATCACCTCTATTCATTCAACGACGACGTGTCTGCCAACGCGCTTGAAGTCGGAATTTATCGTTTACGGGGACATCTGACCAGATCAGGTGCAACGCCACGGATCAAGACCATCCGAGGCATTGGTTACATCCTAGAATTGACTGACGCCTCGTCCGCATAGTTTGTCGAATCGAAAGAAGATCTATTTTGCTGATCCTTCAACATCCTTGCCCTGCGCTCAATTGGCGGGCGATCGCCAACAAGGTTACAAGACCTGCAGTGCCCCGTTACCTGGGCCATCTCCTCTGCGCGCTTATTGTGACTTTCCCACTTAGTGTCGCGGCGCAAAACAAGCAGGACAAAGGCCCGCCGCATGCGGCTTCGAATAGCATCAACGCCACGCTGACCCTTTCCTCTTCGCTCGGGGAGACCGTTCATCTGCCCGCGCCAGCCACGACCATCTTTGTTGCTGACCCCACGATCGCGGATTTTCAGGCGCCATCGAGCAAAACAATCTTCGTCTTTGGCAAGAAATCGGGGCGGACCAGCCTATTCGCCTTGGATGGCAATGGCGAGCCTCTCGCCGAATTGCGTATCGTTGTCACGCAACCGATCGGGGATTTACGCGCCATGTTGCGGGAGCAGGTCGGCGACTATCCCATCCGCGTCAACTATACGCCGCGCGGCGCAATCCTTAGCGGGACGGCGCCCGACGCAGAGGTCGCCGACACCGCAAAAAGAGTCACTGAGCAATATCTGGGCGACGGAGCGCAAGTCGTCAACAACATCAAGGTCGCTGGATCCCTGCAAGTTAACCTCAGCGTGCGCGTAGCCGAAGTCTCACGCAGCGCCATGAAGTCACTCGGCGTCAACTTGTCCGCCTTCGGTCAAATCGGCAATTTCAAAGTGGGCGTTCTAAGCGGAAGCGCTGCAAGCGCTGGGTCTGGTTCAACCCAGGGTGGCGGTACAGCAGAAATCGGATTCGACAACGGTGCCGTCAACGTCAGCGCGGTTCTCGACGCGCTCGCCAAGGAGCATATAGCTTCCGTCCTGGCTGAGCCGAACCTCACCGCTATGTCGGGTGAAAAGGCCAGCTTTCTCGCGGGCGGCGAATTTCCCATTCCTGTCCTGCAGGAAAACAGGCAGGTATCGGTTGAATTCCGTCACTTCGGCGTCAGTCTGGAATTTGTGCCGACAGTTCTCAGCAACAATCAAATCAACATTCACGTAACGCCCGAAGTCAGTGAACTGTCGACGCAAGGTGCCGTGCAAATCAACGGAATTTCCGTGCCGGCAGTTTCCACCCGCCGAGCCGATACGGTCGTCGAACTCGCCAGCGGCCAGAGCTTCGCAATCGGCGGTCTAATCAGGCGGAACGTCAACAATGATGTCAGGGCCTTTCCCTGGCTCGGAGAACTGCCGATCCTGGGACCGCTTTTTCGCTCGACCTCGTTTCAAAAAGAGGAGTCAGAACTGGTCATTCTAGTTACGCCTTACATTGTAAGACCAGGCTCCAACCCAAACCAGATGAGCGCACCGACCGAGCGGGCGGCACCGGCTTTGAACGGAGGGGGCGCTCCGACGAATTCCGTGACAAGTCCCCCGCGAGACCGCGCTGCTATCCGTGCGGGCGCGCCAAGCGCCCAGGGCGGTCTCGGCTTCATCATCGAATAGTGTCATCCAAAGATGTTGCGTTTTATAATCCTCTTTGTCGCTCTGGCACCAAGCGTAAGTGGCTGCACAAGCACTACGCCAGTTGATGTCGAACCATCGGCACCAATGCTTGTCCGAGAGGAGACCACCGTCCTGACGTTGCAAAGCCTGCGCGCTTCCGAACGGCAGCGTTTGCGTGTTTTCCTAGACAAGGCCAGTCGCGGCCGGTTCGATGCCATCCACCTCCTCATCAGCGGTTCGCCCCAGCTCAGCGCAGGGGTAGCCCATCAGGCCAGGCAGTTGGCAATCGAAGAAGACAACATTCAATTGCGCGATCAACACGACGCCGGCTCAGTGCGAATTGAGGCGATTGTCTATCACGCCCGTCCGCCGGTCTGTCCCTCATATGGTGCCTTACCCAATGAAGAATCCTTCAAACAGCCGCTTGGTTGTTCGACAGGATATAACCTGGCCGTGATGGTCAACGATCCGCGCGATCTGCTCGACAATCAGGCCGTCAAGGCCGGCGATGGCGATCGTGCTTCTGTACCAGTTGCAACTTACAGAACATTCGGGACGGATAAAGGTGGCTGATACCGCCCTTATCTCGGCAGCACTCCTACCGGAGATTGAAAGCTTCCAATCGCGTCCTGATCTAAAATAAAAGGAACCGCTGGATGCAATATAGGCGCTATATCGAGGGCCTTAGGGCCGTTGCTGTACTTCCGGTCGTACTCTCTCATTTCGGAATTTCGGCGATCCCGGGTGGCTTTAGCGGGGTCGATATCTTCTTCGTCATCTCCGGCTACCTAACCAGCGGAAGCCTCCTGGATGACCTTGAACGCGGCCAATTTTCCATCGTCAACTTCTACTGGCGCCGTGCCCGGCGCATTCTGCCGGCGCTCGTCTTTGTGATGCTTCTCACCTGCATTGCGGCATTGTTCATTCTTCTGCCACCGGATCTGCGCGGATTCAGTCTTAGCATCATAGCTACCTCGACCTTCTGGTCGAACGTTTTCTTCTGGAAAACGTCAAGTTACTTCTCTATCGATGCCGCGCTTCTACCACTGTTGCACACCTGGCCGCTTTCCGTAGCGGAGCAGTACTACATCTTCGCACCAATCCTGATGTTCCTAATCTATCGCTACATCGGGAAGCGCTGGCTGACGACACTTCTTCCGATAATTCTCTGCAGCTTCGTAGTGGCGGTGATGGCGACATCGCTGGCACCCACCGCCGGATTCTATCTGCTGCCGACCCGAATCTGGGAACTCATGTTGGGCGCCCTGCTCATGCTCAAATGCCCCTCGCCGCTGGGCAACCGATTCCTGATGGAGTCGGTGGGGGTGGCCGGATTTGGCCTTCTCGCCATCGGGTTCTTCGCGATTTCGGCGAGTGATCCGTTCCCAGGCTACAACGCCTTGTATCCATGCATCGGAACGGCCCTTCTGATCTATGTTGGCCAAAATACCCCCTCGACGGTCGCAACCCGCATGCTCGAAGTCCGGCCGCTGGTCTGGATTGGGCTCATCTCGTATTCGTTGTATCTTGTTCACTGGCCTCTCGATGCGTTCGCGCACTATCTTTCGTTCCAAAAACTCGATCCGTTGATGACCGGTGCGATGTTGGTGGCAAGCCTCGCATTGGCTGCATTCTCCTGGAAGTTTGTAGAGCAGCCGTTTCGACAGAAGAGGGCCTTCACCTCCCCGGGGCCTATCTTCGCCTTTTCAGCGCTCGCGATCGTTGTCCTTTGTGCCGGCGGAGCGGCGGGGGCGCTCGGCAACGGCTTTCCGCAACGGTTTCCGGACTATGTCCAGCGGCGCATTTCCGTCGGGGACTGGAGGAATGGCATCTGTTTCAACGAGGGCACCAGCCGGATCGAAAGCTGGAATATGGAGGATTGCACGCGCACCAGCGGTTTTCCAACAACGGTTTTTTTGTGGGGCGACTCCTTCGCCGCGCACTATGTTTCCGGCTTGGGTGCTAACATAAATCGATTGCAGGCGAACATCGTTGAATATACGTACGCCAGCTGCGCGCCGATACTCTATTACTACCCTTACGATCGTCTTGATTGTGTCCGGTTCAATCGCAAGGCCTTGGACGTCATCTTGGAAGCGGACATCAAGACGGTTATCCTCAGCGGTAGATGGAGTGACTATGAGGTCAGAGGTTTCGACGGTCTTCAGCAAACAATCGCTACGCTTCGTGCCCTGGGCGTGCGCGTGTTTGTCATCGGCCAGTCTCCGCAGTTCCCAACTGACGTCCGGAAAATTGCGTTCTTCGCCAAGCGCCAAAATCTGGACGATACGTCCTGGCCGATCGCGATGGACCCCGACATCAACGAACGTGTGCGCTCATTTACCAAAGGCGCCACATTCATCGATCCGCTGAAATTCCTGTGCAGCGCAGGACGCTGCGCCTATTCCGATAGAGGAGAGTTTATATATTTCGACTATGGTCATTTCTCTTCAGCCGGCGCCACACTGGCAATCTCGAAATACTGGCCGGCTTTTGGCAAGGACAATGCTCTTCCTAAGACGAAGTAGCGGCTCAGCGGCTGACAAGCACCAGTGCGGGTCCCTGTGATAGCTCCTGCTTCCGCAGCAGCCGCGACGATGGAGCTGTTCAGGTTTAAGGCCACCCGATAGTGACCTAGGATGGGTGCTGCCACGCGGCTCGGACTCAGCGTGCATTATCACGTAAATGTTGAGAGAATGAATGGCGCCGCGAAGGGCAATTCCAGCCGTCCAAAGCGACAGGCGTGTCGCGGCCTCGACATTGCAGTGGCGCTTACCTAACACGGCCTCACACTGCCCTCTAAACGGCCCCGAATTTGAACTGACGGCCCCTGGCCGGTTCATCGGGCAGGTCAAGGGCTAGGCTGTAGTACACAGGGCTCATCCCTTTCAGTTTCAAGTTGGTACGATGGGCCGTGGACGGTTGATGCAGACTTCAAGATGGCGAAAGAAGCTCTCCATGCGTGCGTTGTCGAGGCAAGTGCCTTTGCCATGCTCGCGACTGGAGAGATTTCAAAATGAGCCTTGTAAGCGGAGAATGCCGCCGACGCTGTTCGGCTTGCTCGTGCCCTTGACGGCGGTAGGCTCGGCAGGGCCGAGGCCAGAGTTGCCGTAGTGGTCGTAATCGACCTCGGCTGTGACCGTGAAGCCCGCAACGACCATGTAGGCGACGTTTGCAGCCACACCAGAATCCTTGAGCTGATCACCCGAGACCTGAAGGTTGAACGAAGTTTTCTCGTCAAACTCGTAGGTGGCGCCCGCCCAGAAAGCCCACTGGCCGTTCCAGATTTTGTACGAGCCGCGCCCATGATTGGCAATTGCGCCGTTTGAGTCCTCGTTGAGACTGGCATTGGAACCGTAGCCGAAGAGTCCAAACAGCGACAGCTGGTTTGTGACAGCGACGTCGACGCGGATCTTGCCGGCAAAAGCTTCGTAATTGCTGTCATAAGCCGCGACGCCGGTGATCGAGCCCCAGCCTTGCGTGTATTTCAAGCCGGCGACAACGTGCGGAATATAGCTGTCGATAGTGCCGGCTGAGCCCGATCCTTGTTCGAGCGAAATCACAGTCGAAATGCCGTTGCCGGCGTCGAAGTGGTACTGAGCCACGTTGGTGTCGAAGCCGGCCGACGGAACGAGCATACTATCGAGAACGTCGCCAGCGTAGCTTGCAAACGTATCGAAGGCCGACCCCTCCTTGCCAACTCGCAGGCCTCCCAGCTCGACCCAGGCAGAAGCCAGTGCGAGGCCGCTGTTGAAATCATAGTTCTGAGGACTGTCATGCGAGTTAGCGCTGTTGCCAAAATTCACCTGGGTTTCGGTATAGGTCGTCAACGCGCCGAGCTCGGTCTGCTGGCCGGTCCAAGTTTTGAACGTGAAGCGTGTGCTGTTTCGCCAAGTGCCTTGGTCCTCGCCAGTTCTCACGTCCGAGGTTCTTGCGCTGTCATACGATCGGACGTCACCCAGGCCGATATCGTAACGGACATAGCCGCCGATGCGCAGGCAGGTCTCGGTGTTGGGAATATAGGAATATCCCGAGCCGAGGACGTCGCAGATCTTGATGTACTCGGCCGGTTCCCGCTCGGCGCCAGCTGCTCGACCGACGGAAACGGTCATCAGAGCAGTTAAGCCCAGAAGAGGACTCTTGATGTACATGTCTAGATCTCCATGAAGGAATAAAAAGGATAGAGGCGAAAGAGCAAGCTTTTCCTCTAAATTTTGTGCGTGTTGTCTCCAATATGTGGACGCCAAAGCGCTTGACACGAGAGGTGAGCCAGCGTAAAAGCCACATGTACTTATAATAGTGTTTTTTGCTAGGAGATTCATTATCGTTTACATGTGAAACACTCCGGTCGGACCGCTGCAGCTCTCCGAAATAGAGCAGCAAGCGACATGCCAACCTGAAGCGTAGATGCGGCCGACACCAAAATCGGGCCGACGCGCCTTCGTCTCGCTGGAATCACTTTTTTTGAGGGTCACTGCGAAAAGCAATGTGCGACACGGTTCGCCATGTTCGATATGTGACAGTCTCGTTAACAGCGACGGCTTCCCGTCTGACCGCAACGCAGGCCGCGCCATGCGCTACCGAGAAGGATCACTGCGCGTACGCTCCGCAAGGGCTGCGCCAGGAACAGAGGGCGTGCACGTCCGAGGCGTCGCATGGTGGCCGCAGCACCTTTTCGCCGCTGTAAGTTCGCCGTGCAGGTACATTTCGCGGCCGGAAGCGAGAGGGAGCGCACCCTGAAACGGCTGCCTACGGCTCGCCTCGAGTAATTGGCGATGAACAGCATTCTCGAGAACTTAGTCTCGACGGAAAGAGCAACGAAAGGAAGCCGCTTGGACGAGCACGATCCGAAGGAAGAACCGATCGAGACCATTTTCCGCAACGGCACAATCACTGCCGTGGGTATCCTGCTTGCCTTTTCGCTCGGCTTCCTCACTCATTGGGCCGCGAACCCCTTGCCATGGCAACTCTACGATCTGTTCGCCGTAGTGCCGATCCTGCTCGGCATCGCACTGCAGATGAGAGCGCTGTCCATGCTGCTCGACATGAGTTCCTTGCGGCGCCCCATCTACGAACGCGCCAATCGCATTTTCATGGTCGGCCTCATCCAGACCGCGTGTGGCGTCGGCATGGCCATCTTGGTCGATCTTTTCGGGATATCGGTAGGGGGCACGCTGCCCGGCGCTTGACGACAAGCCACACCGCCGCTCTTCGCTCGAAGCGACGTCAAGCCGGGGAACCTTGTGCACCCCCTAGCGGCGTCCTCCTTTCATCAAATGAGCCGACGTCAGCTTTAGAGCGTCTCGGTGGCTAAAGCCGGTATGGTTTTTCGGCCGGCAGGGAAGGCCGCTGGCTGGACCTGGATGGCGTCTGAACGAGGCTTGACAGGTCCGTTGCGTCGGACATGAATTTCGCATTGCAAAGTTCTTCCGCAGACGCCTCAAGCACACTGCACTGGCGTCACGTACTCAGACGTTGAATGCGGCACCGCACCATCACCTCAGGCGCAACCATGGCACGCGCGCTCCCCGGCGTGGTTGACCCCATCCTGTCCAAACGAGACTGCGACATAAGCGGGACGCACTGACTTAGGTCAGAGACCAGGACGAGCGCGCAACGAAAGAATGATGGATCAGCGACGTGGGATGACAGCTCCTTGCACACCTCAATCCTGACAAAGTACCGGGACCCCCGGCCGCCTTGGTATACCATCTATCCGACTGTGCCAGACTTCTCTGCGGCAGTTGGTGCTGACGATTATGAGGAATGGCTGGGGGGCCTCCCGGCCCACGAATCGGTGTCGCTCTATTTCCACATTCCGTTTTGCCGATCCATGTGCTGGTATTGCGGCTTCCCTACCGCGGTCATCCGTCGCAACGGCCCGATCCTTAATTATTTAGCGGTGCTGCGTCAGGAGATCAGTTTGGTGTCGGAGCAAGTGCGGCAAGGCTGCCGGTGAGCGATGTGCATTTCGGCGCGGAACGCCTCACCTTATCGGGCCAGCCGAGCACTTGGCGCTGATGGAATTTCTACGCCGCCACTTCGCTTTCAGCAAAACTGCTGCGATCGCCGTGGAGATCGATCCCCGAACGTTCACACCGGAAATGGCCGAAGCCCTGGCAGCTAACGGTGTCAACCGCGCGAGCATCGGCGTGCAGAGCTTTGATCCCGATGTGCAAAGGCGATCAATCGGATCCAGAGTAAGGTGCAGACGGCCGCTGCAGTCGAAAATCTCCGCCGGCATGGCGTTGGCCATATCAACTCCGACCTCATCTTCGGTCTATCGAAACAGACTGTGCAGTCCTGCATCCAGACCGCGATGGCTGCGGTCGCCATGCGCCCCAACCGGCTTGCGGTGTTCGGATACGCGCATATTCCTTCCGTGATAAAGGATCAGCGCCTAATCGAGCAGGCAGGTCTACCGGACGGTGATCTTCGCGCCGAACAGGCTGCAGCTGTCGCCGAGACACTGGTTGGCGCTGGCTACCGGGAGATCGGGCTCGATCATTTCGCTCCGCCGGACGACGAACTTGCGCTAGCGCAGAAGACCGGGCGCCTACGGCGTAATTCGCTGGGATACTCGGCCGATACTTGCAAAACCGTGATCGGCTTCGGCGCGTCGGCTATTGGCCGAGTCCGCGAGGGGTATGTTCAGAACGAAGTAACACGGGATTCTTACGCCCGGCACATCGCAAGTGGACGTCTGGCGACATCAAAGGGCCACCGTCTGACCGACGATGACCGGGTGCGCGCAGCGATCATCGAGCGACTGATGTGCGATTTGGAGGCCGACGTGCCGACCATCTGTGCCGCCCACGAAATCGAACCAGCTCGTTTTCTCGATTCAGTTGAGAGTTTGGTGACGCTGGCTGAGGAGGGGATCCTGGACGTCGAAAACGGCTTCATCCGCGTGCGGCCGGAGCACCGCTTTGTTGTTCGCGCCGTTGCTGCTGCATTCGATGCTTTTCTCGCGAATCGATGAGTTGAGGCCACGACGCCGAAAGGCATCAGACCTTGTTTGGCGCTCGTCGGCATGGGCTCTCGCAGAAGACTCCGCAAGCGTATGCAGGGGACTTCCACTTGACGCCGCGTTCACCATCATCTCGCCTGGGTGCGCGCGAAAGCGCACAACCCGGAGCACGCTGCTCTCGGTGTGAGGCTGTGCTCTGCAAAGCACCGGTGATCCACCCTGTCCCTGGACAGCAGCTTGATGGCGTCATCTTGGAGGACGAGAAAAGATTGTCGAGGTACGGGTACGAATTGCCTCGGTCGTCCGTTCAATCGAAAGCACTGTCTGCGGAGGCACCTCTCCTTCATGCAGTGACAGGAGATGCTGGGCGACTTCCTTATCTGCTGCGGTGAGTCGATGATTTAGGCGGAGAAAGTCCATCCAGGTGGGGGTGCGGAATGTCTCCGTCCAAAGTGACGGTGTTTGCAGATTTCGCTGGAGCGTCCAGTTTCGTGCACCGGCACGGCTCTGGACGTGTCGCCGCGTGCGCATGGAGCCCAGAAAGGCCTCGATATTTTCCTCCGATATCAAATACTCGACCTTGGCCACGATAGGGCCACTTCTGGGTTTCAGATCGAGAGCCACGTCCGGCGGATGAAAAACTGAACTTTCTTGGTCGGTTTCTTCCCAGGGACGGACCGGCAACACGATCCCCGCTGCTGCAACCAGCAACAGAGCGCCTGCGGCGCCCTCCAATGCTGAGGTCAAGGAATAATTTTGCGCGACAGAACCCCAGATCCAGCTGCCAGCAGCCATACCGCCTGCGCTCAAGGCGTAGTAAATGGAGAGCGTGCGGCCTACAACCCACCTTGGGCTTGCCAACTGCACCGACACGTCAATGCCCGTCCAGGTGATAAGCCAACCCGCTCCGCCGAGCGCCAGCGAAATGGCCGCCACAGGAACCGACGATGTAAGGGCAAGGGAGAGGCAACAGACTGCACAAGCCACAGAGGCGAAGGCCACCAGCCTGTTTTGAGACGTGACCTTCCTCAAGAAGCCGTTGCCCATGCCCGCGATGAAAGCACCCATGCCGAAGCCGGCCAATAAGATACCGTAGACAATTGGCCCACTCTTCAACTGATCCCGGACCACGAGGGGGAGCAACGCCAGAATGGAGATGCTTGCCAATCCGAAAAGAGCGGCTCGGGCGGTCGCTGCCCTGATCTCCAAAGACATCGCCGTAAAGCGCACTCCGTCATGAATTGCCGTCGTCATTCTCTCACGAGGGAGAGGCGAAGAGCGGACCTCCCATTTGGTGCGCCATATCGCGCTTATGGGCGCCAGATCACTCACCGCAGCCAAGGCGAAAGCGGCCAGCGGCCCAAAGACGGCCAGGATCACGCCCCCCAAGGCCGGACCAACGCTGCGCACAATGTTGTATCCGACGGACATAAGCGTCACTGCGGCCGGAATGTCGCGTTTGTGAAGGATATCGCCGACCGAAGCGTGCCAAGCCGGATCATTCAAGGCAAAGCCGCAGCCGGCCAGGAAACCTAACCCGAGAATCAGCCAAGGACTGACAAATCCCAGACCCACAGAAATCATCAGCGTCGTCGACGCCGATGCTATCAGGCAGTGTCCCGCAAACATCACCCACCGGCGGCTGAAGTTGTCGGCAATGGCTCCGGCGAAAACTGAGAGGAAGAACACCGGCAATGTGGATGCGGCCTGGACGAGTGCCACCATGAGGTCGGACGCTGAAATCGTTGCCATAAGCCAACTGATGGCGACCGTTTGCACTAGCCAACCGAGGCTCGAAATCTGGGTGGCCGCCCAAATTGAGCGAAACACCTTGTTTCGAAATGGGGCGAGCGTCTTTGAAACGGGCGGTTGAGGATTTTCGCTCTGCATGAGGTATTGCTGGCCTTCGATGAGCGCTGCGATTTGAGCAAGCGGGTCGATACTTAGACATCGCGGAGCACCGCACGGAACCCAGCTCTATGGAGCTTGCCGGCGACTATTTACGTATTGAGCCATTCTCATAGTCTCATTCATGAGCAGTCCTGTGCGCAAGCATTGCTTTGCTAAATTCCCACCACAAGCGCGCCGCCGCTGAGACCCGCACCCGCTGCCGCCAAGAGGACTTTCTCGCCAGGCCGAAACGGCTGCGCCCGATGGGCCAGCGACAATGAGAGCGGGATCGTCGCGGCGGAAGAGTTGCCATATTCGGCGATCGTCTTGACGATCGAGTGATCAGCGATGCCGAGGTTCCTGCCGACCGCGTCGAAAATGCGCGCATTGGCCTGATGCGGCACGAAACGATTGAGGTCTTGCGGCCTCAGTCGGGCAGCAGTGAGCGCATCTCTCGAGCAGGCGGTCATCATCTCCACGGCCTTGCTGAATACTTCACGGCCGTCAGTGATCGTCATCCGTGTCTGCGCGAGGTCGAGGTCGGCATGGAACGGAGTGTTGCTTCCCCCGGCGGGAATCTGGATTAGCCCGTAGCGCGAGCCGTCGGAATCCACCGAAGCGCCGAGAATGCCTCGATCCGGGTCATCGCAAGGACTGATCACCATGGCGCCGGCGGCATCGGCAAACAGCACGGCGCTGGCGCGCTCGGCCAAATTGATGCGGTGGCTGAGGATGTTGGCGGCGATGACAAGGCTCGCTTTGCCGTGCAGGCGGGTGAACCCGTCGGCGAACATCAGCGCATAGATGAAGCCGGCGCAGGCGCCGGTCAGGTCGATCGCTCCGGCGCGGCCTAGCCCCAGCCGATGTGCGACCAGCGGCGCGCTTGGCGGCAGAAGGTGATCGGGCGTCGACGTGGCGAGCAAGAGTAGACCGACGTCGCCGCGGTCGATACCGGCATTGGTCAGCGCCATGTCGCCGGCAGAGGCGGCAAGGCCCGACAGCGTGTCTTCGTCTGTTGCCCAGAAGCGCGAGCGAATTCCGGTGCGCCGCTCGATCCAGCCGGGCTCAAGCCCGAGCCGGTCTTCGATTTCCGGGTTCTCGACCTTGCGCGCCGGCGCATGATGGCCGAAGCCGAGAACGCGCGACGATAGGTTCATGGCCGCGAGCCGAAGCGTTCGCCGGCCTCCTCTATCGCGTCATAGAGCCCGCCCAATTCGTCGCTGGTGATGCAATAGGGCGGCAGAAGATAGAGGACATTGCCGAGCGGGCGCACCAACAGGCCGCGCTCAAGGAAAAAAGCGCGCAGTTTTGGCCCGATCTCGGCCAGATAACCGGCTGAGCCGGTGCGTAGGTCGAGTGCCGCGATGGTGCCGGTTGTCCGGCAGTCGGTGAAATATGGATTGCCCCGGAAGCGTTGCAGCCCGGCGGCCTGCCTCGCGCTCAAGACCGCGATCCGCTCGGCCACCGGCTCGTCACGCCAGATCTCGACATTGGCAAGTGCTGCCGCGCAGGCGATCGGATTGGCGGTGTAGGAGCTCGAATGGAAAAACGTCTTCTTGCGATCCTCCGAAAAGTGAGCGTGGAAGATGGCATCGGTGGCGATCGTGGCGGCCAGCGGGATGGTACCACCGGTCAGACCTTTCGACGTGCACAAGATGTCCGGCGAGACGGACGCCTGTTCGCAGGCAAACATGGTTCCGGTGCGCCCCCAGCCGGTCATCACTTCATCGGCGATCAGCAGCGTGCCGGAGGCTTCGGCGATCCTCTTCAATTCGGCAAGAACCCAGGCCGGATACATCAGCATGCCGCCGGCGCCAAGCACCAGCGGCTCGACGATCAGCGCGGCTGCGCGCCGGTCGCGGCTAACGGCCTCGAACCGATCCAGCGTTTCCTGCTCGCGCCCGGCGGCCGGGAAGGGGATGGCGTCGACCTCGAACAGCAAAGGATCATAGGC
>NZ_RZTC01000039.1:0-38609 GCF_004023165.1 Mesorhizobium sp. M7A.F.Ca.MR.176.00.0.0
CACCTGGACGGCAACCACAACGGCATCGGGTGCGAAGGAAAGTAGGATTCGCGAGGGCTGAGATGAAAGGCAAGGACAACAGGCACGTCATAGGTTTCCGCGGAAGTAAGTTGAAACCTGGGGAGAGCATCAAAGCTCACCTTGAGGGCTGGATCGGCGAAATGATGGGATCTGGCCGCGATACACAGCGTAACGGGCAATTCATTCTAACAAACGAGCGCGCGTGTTTTTACCGCAAGGGCTTCGTGGGAGAAGTCTTTGAAACGATACCCCTGTCTAAAATAACTTCGGTCGAAACGCTTTCGCGCCTGGGATATCGGGTGCTTCGGTTACACACTTCGCACGACGATTTGGCGTTCAAGTCATTCGAGTCGAAAGAGGTTTTTGACGCCGCGTACGAAAGCCTAGAGGCGCTGCGGCATGCGCCGGTGAATGTACATACTGCGCCGGCCGAGGGGCCTTCAGAACTTCTTTCAAAGTTGGGTCAATTGCGTGAAGCCGGTGTCCTCACCGAAGAGGAATTCAAAGCCAAGAAAGCTGAGATATTGGCGCGGATTTAGGGATGGCTGCCTCCTCAGAAATGCCAGTCAGCGCCAGCGGACAGCGTGAAGGCGAGCCAGGCGATCATGTGGCGTCGTCCGGTTTGCCGCCTGGCACCACAGTCAGCATTGGTTTCCGATCATGCAGGATGCTCACGCCGATCGTTCCTGCGAACAGGGCTTCAGGCGAGCTATCATCTGTTCAAGCAGGTCAGGCATGATCTGCTGCTTAGGCTGATTTCGCTGTTTGGGGCGTAGACCCTGGAACGCTTTTTGCGCAGAGTCTCCCGTCTCTCTCGACTGTTGCCGAAGCAAGTCGAGCTCAGAGGCCGTCAGCATCGCGGAAGTCGAGGATGTACTCAGCTTCGGAGCGGGTGAGGGCCGAAGGCTGGAGTTTGAGTTCTTCCCTGACGACATCGCCATACCTCCTTTCGGCCTCTCGGATTTGGTCTCGGCTCACGGCCGTCTTATCGGAGCGCGCCGCATATACAAGCGTGACAGTACCCCTGAGAGCGCATACGCGCCGACGTTCGAGCATCTGGAGCGCGCCGTCGAGCTCAATGCGCCACGATCATAAGCGGGGCAGGCGCAGGCGGTCCTCACCGCAATGATGTGGCGCAAGGTCAAAGATGCGACGGCGGTTTGAACGCGATCTTCTCCAGCCAGAACTGCTTATGCTCGAGCGTCGGGCCAGATCCGTATTTCGGCCGATGCCATTTGTGACCCATCAACATGGCCACGACCTTTTCGGGTGCCTCCACGGCCGTGAGCCGATCCTCATATGTATGCCGCAGGCTATAGAGAGAGTGGTCATCGGTCGGCAGGAGGTTCGCGTTGTCTAGAAACTTGTTGACCAGGGCAGAGAGCGAGTCGGCCTTGTCGAGGTAGCGCGGAAACCCTTTGGGGTGCAGCTTCATCACAGCGAGCGCGCAACCCACGAGCGGAATGTCGCGCAGGGAGTGGTCTGTCTTCAACACGCGTCCGTCGGGCCTAACCTGCACATGTGGCACCGCGTGGTCTAATAGGATGCGGTGCGGCAGAAGGTTCGCCGCCTCCGACAAACGCATGCCGGTGTCAGCTATCAGCAGCACAAGGTGACGGGCCTCCTCGTTGAGTTCCTCCAGTGCGCCGTCGGCAAGGATTTTGTCTTGGACGAAAGCCGCCTCGAAAGCCGCTCGTTGGGCCGCGACCTGTCCTGACAGCCGCAATCTCTTGAACACCGGCGGAAGATTCAACTGATGCGCCATGTCGACAGAGGTCAGCATCTTCGACACGTGGCCGATGTCCTTGTTTGCGGTGCCGATGTCGAGACTTTCCACGCGTATGCGTTTCTGCCACCACTCGCGAAACTGTATCGCGTGACCCCGGGTAAGGGCGGCTATGTTCATGTCGCCCACAACCTCGATAAGGCTGCCAACGGCCCGCTTTTTCGGATTGCGCCACTTTCGGAGTTGGTTCGGGGACATGGCATTGAGGCTTTGGGCCTCGATCTTCTCAAATTCCGCAACCAGCCCCGTGAGGCGGATCGCCGGCCGTTCCTCACCGCCCAAGACGGCCGCGACCTCCCGCTGGTCCTCAACGACGTTCCTGTCGAGGAGCAGCCTAATGCGCTCGACAATATCATCGCGCGGGCCTTCGGCGAGCTCGGCATTAGTCTGGTAGACAAGCCCCAGAGCTTTTGCCTGCTGCTGGGCCGCCTCGAAGCGCAAGCGAGCTTCGCGAGATTGACCGTCGCGAAGCCCTCTCCAATACGTCTCGAGCTCAATATTGAGGCGAAGCACAATTTCCTTGGCACGAACGCCACGGGGATCATTTACGATCGGAATATCGGTGCTGATACGGACTAGGACGCGCCGATCAAGCTCGGCGAATTCCTTCGGAACACGACGAACGAGGTACCAGGTGCCGTCTCGCTTATGCGGCTTTGGCGGACCTTTCCGTGCCATTCTATCCCCTGTGTTACACAGATTGTTACACAAGATAAGGCGCATGCTGCGCCAGTAAGGTCAATAGGAGGTTCAAAATAGCGGAAATGGTGGATTTCAGGGGCGCCAGTTGGCGGAGGAAGTGGGATTCGAACCCACGGTGAGCTTGCACCCACGCCGGTTTTCAAGACCGGTGCCTTAAACCGCTCGGCCATTCCTCCAACGTGGTTTATCAACCACTTGGGCAGCGCGGGGCCAACTCGTTTGGCCTGTTGGCACCGGATTGGCACCGAAGGCGTTCCCGGCTGGTTCGCGCTTCATTCCTGTAGAGCGGCATTGTGGGCTGCGTCAACCACCGCTGCGTCGCTTCCTGCTGTCCTGGGCAGACTCTGAGCGTGTCGGGATCGAGCGCCGGGACTATCGCGGTCCAATGGTGCATGAAGAAGAAGCCGGCCGCGGGCGTTGCCCGAGATGTGAGGCGCTGCAGTGCTTGCATGCAGGGGCCCAGGCAAGGGCGCGATCCGGCTATCGACCGGAACCATCAAGCAACCGGGCGGACGGGTTAATCCCCACAGGGCCAACCTCTTGGGACGGCTGCGGTATTTCCCCAAAAATTTAGTTCGCCAAGGGAACAGCTGCTGGTGAGGAAGGCCGAAGCTGCAATTTGGCTCCGGCCTGAGCGGTCCTCAGTCTTTGCAGCTTTCATCGGCCTTTGCCGCCGCGGCCTTATCACCATGCTGCTGCGCCTCAATGTCCTGCTGCGAGGTTGCGAGATTCTTGTCGCCGCCGCCTTCAGCGCCCGCCAATGGCATTGTGGCGCCATCCTTGGCGGTTGGCTTGCCCGCGCTGTCCGTGGCTTTCGGGGCCTCTAAGGGCGCGTGAGTTCCATCTTTCGAAATGCCGGCGGTCTGCTCGGCATCCGTCCCGGCATTGGAAGCCGACTTGTCCGGGCATGCGGCGATCGCAGACCCGGCAGAAAGTGACATTGCGATCGCGATTGTCAATGAAGCCATTTTCATCATGCTCATCCTTCTGTTCGAGTGCCCTGCGGATGAAACTAGCGGCGCATTTCTTTGTTCCGGACTGTCGGTCCGCTGCCCGACAAAGCCTGTCAACGGGCAGGTATGGCCGGCAGGAGCGAAGCCAGGCTCTCTGTGGCAGAGGGCATCACATCTCTCGCGTGGAAGCGCGAAAATCGTTACTTTTCAGAGGGCTCTCGCGGTGGAGACGCCACAATCTTGCCCGGTTGCGGCCACAATCGGTTAATACCGTGATAAGCAATTCCTGCGCACAAAGGATCGGGGTTCGAAGGCGTCGCTGGTATTGGTCGGGTGGGTGTTTCGGCTTCTTCGACGGTTGGATACGACGTCTAGGCAAGACTGAAGGGGACATCAGGAAAATGCAGGCTGTGACGCAACCGCGTCTTCGTCGCGCTGCTGCAGTCGCGTTGTTCGCCATGTCGGCCGCCTTGCTGGCGGCTTGTGCGTCGCAGCCCGAGCCGAAAGCGATGGTCTACAAGAAGACCCGCTCCAAGGAATATTTCGCCGAATCCGAATATGGCGTGAAGGCAAGCCCGCGCGTGATCTCCCAGAATGGGCGCATCCAACGTGGCGGCGGCAGGGATCAGCTCGGCAAACCCTATCAGGTCCGCGGCAAGTGGTATTACCCGAAGGAAGACAAGCGCTACGCCAAGGTCGGCCTGGCCTCCTGGTATGGCGACGCCTTCCATGGCCGGCTTACCGCCAATGGCGAAGTCTACGACATGACCCACCTGACCGCAGCGCACCCGACCATGCCGCTGCCAAGCTATGCCCGCGTCACCAACCTCAAGACCGGCAGTTCGGTCATCGTTCGCGTCAACGATCGCGGCCCATATCACGAAGGCCGCATCATCGATGTGTCGGAGCGCGCTGCCCAGATGCTTGACTATGCCAACACCGGCACCGCTCAGGTGAAGGTCGAATATGTCGGCCGCGCGCCGCTTGACGGCGATGACGACCAATATCTGATGGCTTCCTACCATCCCGGCAACAGAGTGCCCGACCCGTCGGACGGACTGCCGACCGGCGTCATGGTCGCCATGAACGGGCCGTCGCCCAGCCTGCCTGCGGGCAGCGCGGCCGTGCCGTTTCCGGGCCAGTTGACCGATTCCGGTTCTGTCCAGCCGGCCATGTCGGCGCAGCCGTCGGCGTATGGCGATCTGGCGCTTCCCGATTTCGGGCCCATCGTGCCGGAACGCCCGCAGATCAATCTGCCGCCGCAATCGCCGTTTGCCGTGGCCTCGCTGTCCTACGCCGACGAACGGGTCGAACGCGCCTCAAGTGCCTTCGCTGCGCTGGGTGGCGACGGCATGTCGCCGGCCGACGTGCTTCAATCGTGGAAGCGGCAGCCGCCACCGGCCGGTCCGTCCACCGACTATGTCGCTGCCGGTTCGTTCGAGGACGCCGGAGAAGCCAAGCGTATTGCCGCTCAGCTTGCCGCCTTCGGCAAGATCGAGATCCAGCGTTCGGAACTCGACGGCGAGGATTGGTATTCGGTCAATCTCTATCCCGATGGCCACCGCAATCTGGACGAGATGTTGCAGGCTGCCTGGTCGCATGGCGCTCCCGATGCGCTGGCTGTGCGCAACTGAGCACAAGCCAGGCTGGATTTCCGCTACGCGGTTGATCCGCCGTGCAAAAAGCCCGATACTTTTTGCGGGCTTGCCGGCGGTGCCGGCCAACGGGTCGAACATCATGCAATTTCGCTTGCTCCCGCTCGCCGGGCTTCTGGTTTTTGGCCTGCTGCTGTTTTTCCAGGCTCCGGCCGGTGCACAGCTGTTCGAGACCAAGGCCGCACAGGCCTTCATGATCGACGCCGAGACCGGGACGGTGCTGTTTTCCAAGGATGCCGACAAGCCGATACCGCCGGCCTCGATGGCCAAGCTGATGACCATGGAAGTGGTTTTCAACGCCATCAAGTCTGGTCGCCTGAAGCTCGACGATACGTTCGTTGTCAGCGAAAACGCCTGGCGCAAGGGCGGCGCGCCTTCCGGAACATCCACGATGTTCGCCAAGCTCAAGTCGTCGATCCGGCTCGAAGACCTGATTCAGGGCGTGACCGTGCAGGCGGCCAATGACGGCTGCATCATCATCGCCGAAGGCATGTCGGGATCCGAGGACAATTTTGCCGCGCAGATGACCGAACGGGCCCGCCAGATCGGCCTCAAGACGTCGACTTTCGTCAATTCGACCGGCCTGCCGGCAGATGGCCAACAGACGACCGTGCGCGAGCTGGCGCAGCTCGCCCTGCACCTGTGGCGCGATTATCCGGATTTCTACCGCTATTACGGCCAGAAGGATTTTACCTGGAACAAGATTTCGCAGAGGAACCGCAATCCGCTGCTGGCGATGGACATCGGCGCCGACGGCCTGGCGGTCGGTGCGAGCGAGGCAGCCGGCTTCGGCATCGTCGGTACAGTCAGTCACAACGGCACACGGGTGATCGCGGCGATGAGCGGGTTGGCCTCGGACAAGGAGCGTGCCGAAGAGGCGCGAAAGCTGCTCGACTGGGGTGTCCGCTCGTTCGAGAAGACCGAAATCTTCGCCAGGGACGAGGTGGTTGGAGAAGCCCAGGTTTTTGGCGGCGCCAAGCCCGGGGTGATGCTGAAGGCCAAGGGTCCGATCGACATCTTCCTGCCGATCACCAACCGCGACAAGCTGACGGCCAGGATCGTCTATGACGGCCCGATTGCAGCACCGGTGGAGGAGGGGCAGCCGGTGGGTGCGCTGCGCGTCTGGATCGGCGATACGCTGAGCCAGGAGACGCCGCTTTTCGCAGCCGAATCGATCGGCGTCGGCACGCTGCCGCAGCGCGCTCTCGATGCAGTCAAGGAACTGGCGGTCGGCTGGCTGCGCTAAGGTACGTCGCTCAAATCTGGCCATGGTTTTGGCGAACGACATGCATGAAAGCAAAAAATGACGGCATGGACGTTTGGCCGAACGCGGACTATCTAGAGCGCTACAATCCCATTCAGCCATGGACAAGAAGGCCTCTCGGTTGGCACGCGGTTTTTTCATCACCTTCGAAGGCGGCGAGGGGGCAGGCAAGTCGACGCAGATCGAGCGGCTGGCCAGGAAGATGCGCGCCAAGAAATACGATGTGCTGCTTACCCGCGAACCTGGCGGCTCGCCGGGCGCCGAAGCCGTCAGGCATGTGCTGCTTTCGGGCGCGGCCGAACCGTTCGGACCGAAGATGGAAGCGCTGCTTTTCGCCGCCGCGCGGTCCGATCATGTCGAGCAGCTCATCCGGCCGGCGGTCGAGCGTGGCTCCATCGTGCTTTGCGACCGCTTCCTCGATTCCTCGCGCGTCTACCAGGGCGTCACCGGCGGCATCGATCCGGCGTTCATGGATGCGCTGGAGCAGGTCGCCATCAACGGCATGATGCCGGACATGACGCTGATCTTCGACATCGATCCGGCGGAAGGCCTGAGGCGCGCAACGCTGCGGCGCGGCACCGAGGCAGTCGCCGACCGCTTCGAAAAGGAGACGCTGGCGATCCATCAGGCCCGCCGCGAGGCGTTTCTGGCGATCGCCAAGGCCGAGCCGGAGCGCTGCATCGTCGTCGACGCAGCCGCCGAGCCCGACGCGGTCGAGAACGTCGTCACCGCGGCGGTGTTCGCGGCACTGGCGGCGAGAACGCCGGCACGCGACAGGCAGGCAACGCCGGCATGATCTTCGAGCGCATCGCACCCGAGCAGCACGACACGCTGGACGGCGTGCCGGAGCCCGCCGAAACGCCCCTTCTGGTTGGGCACAGCCAGGCTGCGGGCGTGCTCACCGCTGCCTATCGGGCGGGCAAGCTGCCTCATGCGCTGATCTTCTCCGGACCGATCGGCATCGGCAAGGCGACACTGGCCTTCCATCTTGCGCATCATCTGTTGAAGCACCCCGATTTTGCGCAGGCGCCGGAAAGCCTTGCCGCTCCCGATCCGGCTTCGTCGCTGTTTCGCCAGATCGCCACCGGGGCGCATCCTTCCGTGCTGCATCTGACCCGGCCGCTGAACGACAAGACCAAGAGTTTCAAGACAGTCGTCACCGTGGATGAGATACGCAAGGTCAGCCGCTTCCTGTCGCTGACCTCGCACGACGGCAGCTATCGGGTCGTCATCGTCGACCCCGCCGACGACATGAACACCAATGCGGCCAATGCGTTGCTGAAAAATCTTGAAGAGCCGCCGGCACGGACGCTGTTCATCCTGATTGTCCACGCGCCGGGCAGCCTGCTGCCGACAATCCGGTCGCGCTGTCAGGTGGTGCGATTGAACCCGCTCGACGCCGACGACCTGATGACGGTGCTGGAAACGACCGAGCCGGCGCCGCCTGGCGATCCGGCGGCTCGCGCGGCACTGGTCGGGCGGGCAGGGGGCAGCGCCCGCAACGCGATCCTGTTGACGCAGTATGGCGGGCTGGAGATCGCCTCCACGCTCGACGCTCTGGTCACCGGCAGAAAGAGCGATGTCGGCGGCGCGTTTCGCCTCGCCGAAGCCGTGGCCGGCCGCGATCAGGCGATCCAGTTCGATATCTTCAACCGCCGGGCGCTGGACCTGTTGTCGGACGCGGCAAGTCAGGCAGCACTGGCGGGCGATCTCGCACGGGCCAAAAAATTGTCGGACACTTGGCATGAGGCGCTGGACGCTATATCTGAGACCGATACCTACAATCTCGACAAGAAGCAGCACGCCCTGATCATGATCGACCGCCTGAATTCTGCAATGCGAATGTGACGGTTTTCCCGATGCATGCCGTTGTCCCGAAAACCGGGGCCACTTTTGGGCGGCATGCATTGGCATCGGGATGGCAAATGCTGCCTCGATACGATATCCACCGCCACGCCTTTCCATTCAGACATTCATGACGGTTCATTCATGTCACGCGACAAGTTCTACATCACCACCCCGATCTTTTATCCAAACGGCAAGCCGCATATCGGCCACGCCTATACGGTCATTGCAACCGACGCCCTGGCGCGCTTCCAGCGCCTGGATGGCAAGGACGTATTCTTCCTGACCGGTACCGACGAACACGGTCTGAAGATGCAGCAAACGGCCGAGAAGGAAGGCATAACGCCGCTGGCGCTGGCCGACCGCAATTCGGCGATTTTCCGCGCCATGACCGAGGCGATGGGTGGCTCGAACGACGACTACATCCGCACGACGGAACCGCGCCACTACGAATCCTGCCAGGCAATCTGGAAGGCGATGGCCGCCAATGGCGACATCTATCTCGACCGCTATAGCGGCTGGTACTCGGTTCGCCAGGAAGCCTATTTCGACGAAGGTGAGACGATCGTCGGCGACGACGGCGTGCGTCGCGAACCACTTGGATCGCCCGTCGAATGGAACGAGGAAGAAAGCTACTTCTTCAGGCTTTCCGCCTATCAGGACAAATTGCTGGCGCTTTATGAGAGCCAGCCCGACTTTGTCGGTCCGACCGAGCGCCGCAACGAGGTGCTCAGCTTCGTCAAGTCCGGGCTGAAGGATCTGTCGATCTCGCGCACGACCTTCAAATGGGGCGTGCCGGTGCCAGGCGACGACAAGCATGTGATGTATGTCTGGGTCGATGCCTTGACCAACTACATCACCGCCGCCGGCTATCCCGACACAAAGGCCGAGCAATGGCGCTATTGGCCGGCTACGCACATCATCGGCAAGGACATTGTCCGCTTCCACGCGGTCTATTGGCCGGCCTTTCTGATGTCGGCGGGCATCGAGTTGCCAAAGCGCGTTTTCGCGCATGGCTTCCTGTTCAACCGCGGCGAGAAGATGTCGAAATCGGTTGGCAACGTCGTGGATCCATTCGCGATGGTCGAGCACTACGGTCTCGACCAGGTGCGCTACTTCTTCCTGCGCGAGGTGCCGTTCGGCAACGACGGCAGCTACAGCCATGACGCGATCGTCAACCGCACCAATGCCGACCTTGCCAATGGTCTCGGCAACCTGGCGCAGCGCTCGCTGTCGATGATCGCCAAGAACTGCGGCGGCGTGGTGCCACAGCGCGGCGACCTGACGGATGCCGACAGCGCGATCCTAGACCAGGCCGTCGCCGCTCTCGACACCGCGCGCAAGGCGATGGCCGAGCAGGGCATCCATCTGGCGCTGGCGTCGATCTTCGGCGTGGTGGCGGAAGCCGATCGCTACTTTGCCGGAGAGGCGCCATGGGCGTTGAAGAAGACCAACCCGGTGCGCATGGAAACGGTGCTGTGGACGACCGCCGAAGTCGTGCGCCGCGTGGCGGTGCTGTGTCAGCCCTTTACTCCGGGATCAGCCGCCAAACTGCTCGATCTGCTGGCGGTGCCCGCGGACAGCCGCGATTTCGCGCATGTCCACGCGGACCATGCGCTGGTGCCGGGCACCGCGTTACCCGTGCCGGAAGGGGTTTTCCCACGTTACGTCGAACAGCCGGACGCGAACGTCTGATGCTCGTCGACAGCCACTGCCATCTGGATTTTCCAGATTTCGCCGAGGAGCGGGCTGCTGTTGTCGCTCGCGCCAAGGCGGCCGGTATAGGCCGCATGGTGACGATCTCAACCCGCGTGAAGAGATTTCAGCAAATTATTGAAATTGCAGAGACTTTCGACGAAATATACTGTTCGGCCGGCACCCATCCGCACAATGCCGCGGAAGAGCTAGACGTAACATCTGCCGATCTCGTGCGGCTGGCCGCCCACCCGAAAGTGGTGGCGATCGGCGAGGCCGGTCTCGACTATTTCTACGACAAGGCGCCACGCGATGCGCAGGCACAAGGCTTTCGCAATCACATCGCCGCCGCACGCGAAACGGGGCTGCCGCTGGTCATCCATTCGCGCGATGCCGATGCAGATATGGCTGATATTCTTGAGGCCGAAACGGGGAAGGGCACCTTCCCCTTCATCCTGCACTGCTTTTCTTCCGGGCGTCGGCTTGCCGAAATTGGCGTCGCTCTCGGCGGCTACGTGTCGTTCTCGGGTATCCTCACCTTCAAGAATTCGGCTGAGTTGCGCGCCATTGCCGCCGATGTGCCGCATGACCGGCTGCTGGTCGAAACCGACGCGCCCTACCTGGCGCCCGTGCCGTTTCGCGGCAAACGCAACGAGCCGGCCTATGTCGCCCATACCGCCAAGGTGCTGGCCGAAACCATCGGCGTCAGCGAAGCTGAAATCGCTGATCTGACGACGGATAATTTCTTCCGGCTGTTCGGCAAGATGCCGCGGCCTGTAGAGCAAAGCGCCTGAACGATGACCGACCGGCTGCGCCTCACCATTCTCGGCTGCGGCTCGTCGCCAGGTACGCCGCGCATCACCGGCGACTGGGGCAATTGCGACCCCGACAACCCGAAGAACCGGCGCACGCGTGCCGCCGCACTCGTCGAGCGGATCGCGTCGAATGGCGGCCGCACGACTGTGGTCATCGACACGGGGCCGGATTTTCGGCACCAGATGCTGCTGGCCGGCGTTAAACGTATCGATTCGGTCGTCTATACCCACCCGCATGCCGACCATATCCATGGCATCGACGATCTGCGCGGCTTCGTTCTCGATCAGCGCCAGCTGATCGACGTTCATGCCGACAGGGCGACGATGCTTCGGCTGCGGGAAGCGTTCGGATACTGTTTCGAGACGCCGCAAGGCAGTTCCTATCCGCCGATCGTCAGGCCGCATCTCATCGACCACACCAAGCCGGTGGTCATCGAAGGAGAGGGGGGTACCCTCACCCTCGAGCCGCTGCCGCAGATCCACGGCGACATCGTATCGCTCGGTTTCCGCATCGGCGGTCTCGCCTATTGCCCCGACATCAGCGACTTTCCGGAGCCCACCGCCGAACGGCTGCGCGCCCTCGACGTGCTGATCATCGATGCGCTGCAATACCGGACGCATCCTAGTCACCTGTCCCTTGGCGAAGCGCTTGATTGGATCGAGCGGCTGGCGCCGATACATGCGGTGCTGACGCATATGCACGTGCCGCTCGACTACGCAACGGTGGTGGCCGAGACACCAGCCAATGTCGAACCAGCCTATGATGGGATGATGATTGAAATCCCTTATGAATCAGTGTGATGCGAACAGAGCTTCATGAGAGCTTCCGGCTCCTTGACGCAAATATCAGCAGCGTTCCGATCCGCTCGTAGCCCATCCGGGGATAAAGCAGCGCCCCGGCGTGGGTTGCAGCCAGCGCCGAGTACCTCGACCCACGCGCCCGATCGTCGTGCAACATTCTCGACATCAAAGCCTGGCCAATGCCGCGACGCCGGTGCGACGGCTCGACATACATGCTCGAACACCATGTGGCTCCCAGGGCATCAAGGCTGCATACGCGCCCAACGATATCGGCGCCATCGACTGCCACATACTGACGGAATGGCGCGCTGTCGCCGAGCAAATCGTCTGGGATCGGCTGCCTGCGGATGATCTTTCCCAACTGCGCCGCCCGTTCGGCTGCCTGCACGCGTTCGATCGAAGCAACCGCCGGCGGGCTGGGAATCCGGCGCAATCGGTGGACAAAAAAGCCTTCGGTCCGAAGCAGCCGGTAGCCGAGAGCTTTGTAGGCGGTTCGTGTCGGCCCGTCCGGATCCTCGTGCGCGATCATAACGGAAATGGCAAAGCCCGGCCGTGCATGCTGCCGCACGATGGCATCGGCCTCTTGAGCGGCGACGTCATGGACGACCCATTCTTCGCCGCGGTAGTCGCGAGGATTCTTGCGCTCGGCGTCGCGCATCAGCCACAACGGTCCAACGCGGCTGCCCTCGTAAGGAAAGGTGCGGCTTCTGTCGGCGCTGAAGCCTTGCACGAACACTTCAATCGCCGCTTCGATCTCGCTGTTTGCCATCTTCATCTAGACAGCCTAGCGTTGG
The DNA here is from genome assembly GCF_004023165.1 of Mesorhizobium sp. M7A.F.Ca.MR.176.00.0.0. Lineage (NCBI taxonomy): Bacteria > Pseudomonadati > Pseudomonadota > Alphaproteobacteria > Hyphomicrobiales > Phyllobacteriaceae > Mesorhizobium > Mesorhizobium sp. M7A.F.Ca.MR.176.00.0.0. The sequence goes on from NZ_RZTC01000039.1 coordinate 12,332, forward strand.
CTATCCGCCCAAGGCAAGACGCCACGAACGCTCAAGCCTATGAGAATCAGCGGCAATTTACAGTTCCTGGCCCATGCGTAAGTTCCATAATCTATCTTATGCGACTTCCTGATGTGGCGGCGATAGAGTCGCCACGGGCCTTGGATTCAGATGCGCCTCTGGTAAGAACCTCTCTCATGGAAACCCTTGAGGCTCAGAAACCCAGAGTATCGGTTCGCAAGCGTGCGGCTGCGGTCAAATCGTTTCGCTGCAAGAACTTGGTAGCCGTTGTCGAAGATCCGAATGATATCAGGAACATCGGAACGGTAATTCGAAACGCAAATGCCCTCGGCGTTGAAAGAGTCTATATCGTCGATCCACGCAAAGCACTTCCTGATGACTGGCAGCAAATGCGCCAACGGAAATCGCTTTCGGAAACGTCTGTATCAGCCGTCAAATGGACGTTTGTGAAACGATTCGACAGCACTGACGCCTGCCTCAGCCATCTGGAAAAACATGGCTTTGTGTCCGTCGTCACGTCGCCGCATATAAAGGGAAAGACCAGCGTTTTCCTGCACGAGGGCGATTATACCCAGCACACCAAACTCGCTGTCTGGTTCGGCAATGAGAAACGGGGCATCAGCACCCTCGCGGTCGAGCGCAGCGAGATGTGCGTAGCAATTCCAATGTTCGGGATGATCGAGAGCCTAAACCTCGGAACCAGTTCGGGTATCGTACTCTACGAAATCGCGAAACAGCGACGCGAGTATCAGAGCAAATACCGCCGCGGTAGCCGGAAGGGAAAACGCGCTGAGCCACTACCTACTGTAATGCGTCGCGAAATTGGCGGCTTTGCTTCGAGCGAAACCGAAGGACAGACCTGAGTTGACGCGAATCTCAACCGACCGTTGGCCGGCTCTACTTCCGTATAATGGCTCCGGATGTGCGGCTGTCGGCGGCGCGCTCGACCCGTTTCAGTTTGTGGGGCGATCTCGCCCTACTCCAGAATGACCACGGCTTCCACCTCGAAAAGCATGGGGTCGATTGCAAGCTTGGGAACGGGAACCAGTGTCTGCGCCGGCAGCGCCTCGCCGAACATGTCCTTGACGTTCCTGGTCAACACATCGAGCTTGGACATGTCGTGGTCGACCACGAAGACCGTGAGCTTCGCCACCTGATCCGGCCTGGCGCCGATGCCCTCGAGCGCCGCATGCAAATTTGCGTAGGCCTGCTTAACCTGGACAGCGAAATCGGGTGACAAGGCTCCTGTGCTGTCTTGGCCGCCCTGCCCGGAGATGTAGGCAATCCGAGCTCCGCGCGGTGCGATCACGGCGGTGCTGTAGCCATTCGGCGACGGGTCATAGAGCGTCTGTGGATTGACGATGGTCAGCTTGAGGTCGTTCCCAGTCGCTGTAGCCGCAGCGGAAACTGCCATGGTCATGATGATTAGCCCTCCGGTAAGCAGATGCTTGATTGCGCGTGACATGATTTCTCCTGGCTCTGCTGACCGCGAATAAACGCACTCGCGGCCGGCATGAACTTTAACCAGATCGCTCATACGATGAATCGTGCGATGTACGAGTCATCGTATGGTACGTCGTACTAGTCAAGCGATCAGCGTCGACATTCCTGACGGTGCCTGCCAAATCGACGTTCGGCCAGCAAGGAAGACAGATGGCAGCCAAACCCCGCAGTGCCAGCAAACGATCGCAACGGACAAAGCTTCCACCCATGCAGGAAGCGAGCAGCGAGCCGCCGCTGTCTCGAGAGCGTATCGTGGCGATCGCGGTGGAACTGCTGGACGCCCAGGGCATAGACGGATTGACAATGCGTCGGCTGGCGGATCGCCTTGGCTCGGGTGTGATGAGCCTGTACTGGCACGTCGACAACAAGGAGGATGTCTTTGATCTGGCACTCGATTCGGTGCTCGAATATCGCGGATCGCCTGAAACAGGTGAGTCTCCGGACTGGCGCGGAGACGTCGTTCATATGCTCGAAAACTGGCGCGCCAGAATGTTGCGCCATCCTTGGTCGGCATCGCTGTTGCCGCGACGGGCGCTTGGCCCGAACATCCTCAGTCGCCTGGAAATGCTGAGCAAGACCTTGTCCAGAGCCGGTGTTGCGGACGCGGATCTCAACGCTGCGATTTGGTCGCTCTGGAACTATGTGATGGGCGCCACCCTCACCCGGGCAAGCTTCGACCTCTCGGAAGAAGACAGAGCAGCCGCGCAGCAGCGTCTTACACGTCTCAGCGAACACTATCCGACAATCGAACGCTCTCGTCTGCTGTTGGACAACGATTGGGACGGCACTTTCCGAAAAGGCCTGGACTTCCTGCTCGATGGCCTCTCGCCAAGATAGATTCCGGCGGCTACGCCCGGAGCAGACCGGATGGCGCTGCTTTGCGCACGCCAGTTTGACGCAATAGCTCCCAATCCACATCATCACATTTGGCTCGCTGCCAAGGCGGCACAGGCAACGGGCAAGCCCGGGTGCTCGACCCCATCGGCGGCGGTGGCTGGCGCGGCTGCATTGCAGCTGAATTGGTGCAACTGGCGATGTCGTTGTTACGCATTGCCAAACGCTGGCCGGAATCTCTCGATCTTTTGCGCAAACCTTTTTGCCTGACATGCGTTGTTTCCTCTCCAAGCCAAGGAGACGATCATGCAGATGAAGTCGGAAATAGCCGGTGAAGCGGCAAAGCAGCGCCATATCCAACGTGGCGTCGATGCCAAGGACAAATCGAAAGGCGATGGGAAGCAGCAAGGCGCCATGCAGGCTGGCGCCCGTGAATATCCCGAGCCCCCCTTCCCCGAGCAACATCAGCCCAAACCGGGGCACGAATGGGCACTAGAGCCGGAGCCTTTGTATGATGCGCCGTACTATCTCGGATCGAAAAAACTCGACCAAAAGGTAGCACTCATCACGGGCGGCGATTCCGGCATCGGCCGCTCGGTGGCGGTGTTGTTCGCCCGCGAGGGCGCCGACGTCGCGATCGTCTATCTGGCCGAGGACAAGGATGCTGAAGAGACCAAATCAGCGGTGGAAAAGGAGGGACGACGCTGCATCTTGGTCAAGGCCGATGTCAGCGAACGCAGCCACTGCCACAAGGCGGTCATGGAGACCGTTGAAAAATTCGGCCGCATCGACGTGCTGGTCAACAACGCCGCGTTCCAGATCCATTCCAGCGATTTCGGCGAGCTGACCGAAGAACATTTCGACACGACGCTGAAGACCAATCTTTACGGCTATTTTCATATGGCGCAGGAAGCGGTGCCGCACATGAAGCCCGGTTCGGCGATCATCAACACCGGTTCGGTAACCGGTATCGACGGTTCAAAACAACTGGTCGACTATTCGATGACCAAGGGCGGCATACATGCCTTCACGCGGGCCTTGTCGGGCAATCTCATCGGCAAGGGCATAAGGGTGAATGCGGTCGCACCGGGTCCGGTGTGGACGCCGCTCAATCCGTCGGACAAGGAAGCCGACGACGTCTCGAAATTCGGCGCGGACACGCCAATGAAACGACCCGCGCAACCGGAAGAACTCGCGCCGGCCTATGTGTTCCTCGCTTCGCCGCACTGCTCGAGCTACATCACCGGCGAGATCTTGCCGGTCGTCGGAGGGTACTGAGGATGGCCGAAACGAAATCCGTAACCAAGGAGTAGGATGGATGGGCCGTCTGCTTTTCATGGTGGCGCTCGCTTGCGTAGCGTACCGCATCTACACGGAAACAACAGAATCTGCTCGGCATGTGCCGCAGGATGACGATGAGGCGCTGCGCCAGCAATCAGCGGCCCTGGGCGTCGATCCGTCTCGCTGACGGAGTGGAAACCTGCCGGCAATCCGGCCGGCCGAGTTGCCAGCCGGCCGGATTGCAGCCTTATTCGGCTGCCTGCAGGTTGATCTTGCTTTCCGCCATTTCGGTGAGCTTGCGATCGGTCGCCTGTTCTTCCCTCAGGTTCTTGGTCAGCACATTGGCGCAGTCGGTGCGGCCGAGTTGCTTGGCCCAGGCGATGAGCGTGCCGTAGCGGGTCATCTCATAGTGTTCGACGGCCTGCGCCGAAGCAATCAGCGCCGCATCGAGAACCTCCTTGTCATCGACGTCACCGCTCACATCGTCGGCCTCCTCGAGAATGCCGTCAATTGCCGGACAGTTGACCTCCTTGGCCTTGACGCCATGCAACTCAAACACCTGTTCGACGCGCTCGATATGGCCTCTCGTCTGATCGAGGTGTTTTTCAAATCCGGCTTTCAATTGCGGGTCGGTTGCCTTGTCGATCATCTTCGGCAGCGCCTTCTCGATCTGCTTTTCGGCGTAGTAGATGTCGCGCAGCGTGTGCACGAAGAGGTCGTCGAGTGTCTTGATGTCCTTCGAAAAGAAGCCCATGGCCTTACCTTTCATTGCGCTTGGTGTGGATTTCGGCGACGCGGTTTGCGCGCCGCCAGCAAAGACCGGGACGGTTCCCGGCTTGTCTGGTCAACGTACCGGCACTGAAGGAGTTCCTGATTTCCGAGCGCGAACCGCCCTTCTCCAGACCTGCGATCCGGTCGGTGGGGAGCCTTTGTCTCGATCGCACGTTCTAGCCGGGTAACCGGAACGAGAAGGGTCGGCGGAATGTATTTCATTGCATTGGCGGCAGACTATGACGGCACGCTGGCTCATGATGGGATCGTCGCCAAGAAGACGCTCGCCGCGCTTGAGCGGTTCAAGAAAAGCGGCCGCAAGCTGGTTCTCGTCACCGGGCGTGAACTGCCCGATCTCAAGCGCGTCTTTCCCGAGCTTAGCCTCTTCGACAAGGTCGTCGCTGAGAATGGCGCGATGATCTACACGCCGGCAAGCGAGGAAGAACGGGTGATCGCCCCATCGCCCGAGCCCAAATTCGTCGCCAGATTGAAGCGGCAGGGCGTCAAGCCGCTTTCGGTCGGGCGATCGATCGTCGCGACCTGGGAACCCCATCAGGCGACCGTGCTCGATATCATCAAGAAGATGGGTCTCGAACTGGAAATCATCTTCAACAAGGGCGCGGTGATGATCCTGCCGAGCGGCATCAACAAAGCCACCGGGCTCGCTGCGGCCCTTCAGGACCTTCGACTTTCGCCGCACAACGTCGTCGGCGTCGGCGATGCCGAGAACGACCACGCGTTCCTGCAGGCCTGTGGCTGCAGCGCCGCCGTCGACAATGCAATTCCGGCGGTCAAGGATACAGCCAACCTGGTCATGCGTGGCGCCCGCGGCAAAGGCGTGGAGCAATTGATCGCAAAACTGATAAAGCGTGATCACGCGATAGTGCCGAAGCGCCATGACGGCATCGTTCTTGGATCGTCTGGCGGCGATGATGTCTACCTGTCGCCGAGCGACACGATCCTCATTGCCGGGAGTTCCGGCATTGGTAAATCCACCTTGGCAACCGCGCTGACGGAACGCTTCGTCGAAAGTGGTTTTCAGTTCTGCGTCTTCGATCCCGAAGGCGACTATGACGGGCTCGAAGGCGCCGTCCGCCTGGGAGACGGCTCAAGCGCGCCGACAAAGGCGCAGGTGCTGGATCTGATCGCCAAGGCCGACAGCAACATTGTCGTCAATGGATTGGCCCTGCGCGTCGACGAGAGGCCGGATTTCTTTGCCGACCTGCTGCCTGGCCTGAGCAGTTTCCGCCGGCGCACCGCGAGACCGCACTGGCTCGTCATCGATGAAGCGCACCATCTTCTGCCCAAGCGGCGCGACGATACGCGGGCGGTCCTGTCATTGGAATTGCCGGGCACAATCCTGATCACCGTTCACCCCGAGGCGATCTCGACAGACGCCTTGCGCCTTGTCACAGCCATCATTGCCCTTGGCCCCAAGGCGAAGGACGTGGTGAAGGTCTTCTGCAAGGAAACTGGCATTGAGCCGCCAAAGGACATTCCAACGCCCAAAGGCGCGCGCGTGCTGTTCTGGCGGCCGCAGTCGGGCAAGAAAGTCAAGACGGTCAAGGTGGTCGAACCACGTCAGTCACTCAAGCGGCACAGCCGGAAATATGCCGAAGGCCAGCTCGACGAAGCCGGCAGCTTCTATTTCCATGGCCCTGACAATGCGATGAACCTCAGGGCTCACAATCTGATGATCTTCGCTCAGATCGCCGAGGGGATAGACGACAAGACCTGGGAGTTTCATTTGCGCACCGGCGACTATTCCAAATGGTTCCGACATCAGATCAGGGACAAGGACCTGGCGCGCGAAACCGCCGAGGCGGAAGAGGACAAGACCCTGTCGGCGCAGGATAGCCGCAAGCGGGTGCTTGACGCTGTACGCCGCCGTTACACGGCTCCGGCCACAGCCCCGGAGTGACACTCGAGAGCCAAGGCGATTAAGCTATCGCTGCATGCGAAAACTTTTTCAGTCGGACAACGCCGCCACCGCGACAATTTCGATGACGATGTCGGCTTGTGAAGCCCCTCCTCTCAGAGCTCTTGACCCTCAGCCTATCAAATCATCTATTCTGATCGGCAGATCGCGAATGCGCTTGCCGGTGGCATGATAGACGGCACTCCCCACGGCAGCAGCCGTTCCGACATTGCCGAGTTCGCCCAAGCCCTTGACGCCGGCAGGATTGACCTGGTGGTCGATTTCGGGGACCAGGATAACGTCGACCTGTTTGATGTCGGCGTTGACCGGCACGAGATAGTCCTGCAGGTCGCGATTGACGTAGCGCGCGTGTCGCTGATCGATTTCCGTGGCCTCGTGCAACGCCTGGCCGATGCCCCAGATCATGCCACCCATCAACTGGCTGCGCGCGGTGCGCGTGTTCATGATGCGCCCGGCAGCGAAGGCTCCGACAATGCGCGGCACCCGGATTTCGCGTGTATAGCTGTTGATGCGCACTTCGACGAACTCGGCGCCAAAGGCATATTTGACCGAATCTTCGTCGTTCTCTCCACCATGAAACTCCGATTGTCCGGCATAGAGTTTGCTGAGGGCTTCAGGCGAAGAACCCTTCGGCGCAAACTCGGCATATTCTTCGATGGCGCCGACCTGCATGACCTTGAAGACATCGGCCAGCTTGGCGGACTTGCCGGTCTCGGTGACGACCTCTTCGTCCTTCAAATCCAGCTTCGCATTGCCCGAACCTGCCAGCGGAGCCCCCTTGCCCGCAGCGGCGGCAAACAGTTTTTCGCGTATCGCGTCGCAGGCTTTCATGACTGCGGAGCAGACGCTGGCGGTCGAGATCGATCCGCCTGACACGGGAGCCGGCGGCAAGGCACTGTCGCCCATCTCGACGCTGATCTTGTCCATGCCAACCCCCAGCCTTTCGGCCGCCATCTGGCCGGCGATGGTGCGAACGCCGGTGCCGATTTCATGCGAGCCGCACTGGACCCGAACCTCGCCATCGGCGGTGAGACGAACCCGGGCCGCGCAAGGCGCGACGGCTGTCGGATAGATTGCCGTCGCACAGCCCATCCCGACCAGCCAATCGCCGTCGCGCATCGAGCCGACCGTGGGATCGCGTTTCGACCAGCCAAAGGCCTCCGACGCCTGGTCATAGCACTTGATGAGTGAGCGGCTGGAAAATGGCTTACCTCCGATCGGCTCCTTCTCCGGTTCATTGATGCGACGAAACTCGACAGGATCCATGCCGAGGGCCACGGCCATTTCGTCCATGGCGTTTTCCAGCGCGTAGACATAAGGCGTCTCCGGCGGCGATCGCATGTAGCCAGGCGTGTTGCGGTCGGCATGAACCAGCGAAACATGCGTCAGAACGGAGCCGTAATTGTACATGCGCGCGGTGGCGGACGTGCCGCCGACGACATAAGGGTCAGGGCGTGACGTCACCTCCCAGGCCTCATGTCCGAACGCCGTGATGCGGCCGTCCTTGCCGGCGCCCATGCGGATCCGATGCCGCGTTTCGGCTCGATAGGTCTGCGTACCGAAGGCTTGCATGCGATTGACGACGCAGCGAACCGGCCGGCCGATGCGCCGCGCCGCGACGGCAACGATCGCAGTGCGTGCCGTCATCGGCCCCTTGGAGCCGAAGGCGCCGCCGATATAGGGACTGACGATCCGCACATTGGCCGGATCGAGCTTCAGTTGGCGTGCCAGTTCCACCTTCCAGCCCGTAACATTCTGGCTGGGCTCGTGGATCGTCAACTGGTCGCCCTGCCATATGGCCGTGGTCGAAAACAGCTCGATCGGATTATGATGTTGGGTCGGCGTCGAATATTTTTCGTCGATCTTCACCGTCGCATCCGCCCAAGCGGCGTCGAAGTCACCGGCCTTCGCATCCTCCTTGAACATCGGGCTTTTGCCGGCAGCCGGTTCCATCTTCACGCCCTTGGAATCAAAGCTGGCGCTGGGCCGTTCGTCCTCGTAGTCGGCGCGGATCAACATCGCTGCCTCCTCCGCCGCCTCGAAGGTTTCGGCGACCACCAGAGCGATGATCTGACCATCGTGAAAAACCGTCTTGTCGTGCAAAGGCCCAATCGAACTTGCGCCGGTGTTGCCGAATTTCGGCATGTCGGTCTTGTCCAGATCGCCATAGGTGACGATGTCCAGCACACCGGGTACGGCCCTGGCGTCTTTCGTGTGAAGTTCGGAAACCTTGCCCCGGGCAATGCTGCTGGTGGCAAGGGCACCGTGGGCGACGTTGGCCGTGACGATGTCGGCGGGATAGCCGGCCTGTCCGGTAACTTTTAGCAGGGCGTCAATGCGAACAACGGGATCGCCCTGGTTTTCCCTTGGAGCGGGTGCAGCTTGGTTCATGGCTCAGCCCTTCATATCCCGGGTTTCGAGCAGCGCCCGCACCAGCGTGCGCTTGCCGAGCGGTATCTTGAATGCGTTATGCTCGCGCGGTCTGGCATCGGCGAAAGCAGCCTCTGCGGCCTCCTGCGCCGTGGCTTCGTCAAGCACTTTGCCCTGTAGCGCGTCCTCTGCTTCGCGCGCACGCCACGGCACCGTCGCCACTCCGCCGAGCGCAATGCGCGCACTCCTTACCGTCTCGCCATCCATGTCGAGCGCGACAGCCGCGGACGCCAGCGCAAACGCGTAGGATTCGCGATCGCGTATCTTCAGATAGCGCGACCGGCTGGCCCATCGTGCGAGCGGCACTTCGATGGCGGTAATGAGCTCGTCGGCGGCCAGATCCGTCTCGATGTCGGGCGTCTCGCCCGGCCGTCTATGCAGCTTGGCAAAAGTGAGCGTGCGCCTTCCCCGCGAACCTTCGACATCGACGGTGGCGTCCAGCGCAACCAGCGCCTGCGCGAAATCACCATGATACGTGGCAATGCAGGCAGCGCTCGTACCCAGCACGGCATGCTGGCGATTGGACCCTTCCATCGCAGCGCAGCCGGAGCCCGGTTCGCGCTTGTTGCACGGCCAAGATATCTCTCGAAAATACTCGCAGCGCGTACGTTGCAGCACATTGCCGCCCAGGCTCGCCATGTTGCGAAGCTGACCGCTGGCAGCGAATTTCAGGCTGTCGGCGAGGACCGGGCAACGGCGCCTGACATCATTGTTGTCTGCTGCTTCACCCATACGGACCAGCGCACCAAACCGGATCTTATCATCGTCTATCCTGATCTGCCGCAAGGCCGGCTCGGCAAGAGTGTTGAGGTCGAGCAGTCGCTCCGGCCGCGCGACACCGAGCTTCATGTAGTCGGCTAGATTGGTGCCGCCGGCGATGAACTGCGTGTCGGCACCGGTTGGCGGAACATGCACAGTATCGGGACGGGACGCCATGGCGATTGCCGCGGAGACGCTGGTTGGTCTTTCATATACGAATGGGCGCATCCTAAGCCCTCCTGGTCTCGTCGCGTGCCTGGACGATCGCCGCAACGATGTTGGGATAGGCCGCGCAGCGACATAGATTGCCGCTCATATATTCGCGAATATCGTCTTCCGACCCAGCATGGCCTTCGTTGATGCAACCGATGGCGGACATGATCTGACCCGGTGTGCAATAGCCGCATTGAAAGGCATCGTGGTCGACGAAGGCCTGCTGGACCGGATGCAATTCCCCTTCCGCCGAAGCCAGGCCTTCCACCGTTGTGATCTCTCGGCCCTGGTTCATGACGGCAAAGCTCAAGCAGGACAGTACCCGCTTTCCGTCGATCAGCACCGTGCAGGCACCACACTGACCGTGATCGCAACCTTTCTTGGTGCCGGTCAGGCCGACATGGTCGCGCAGCGCGTCAAGCAGGCTGGTTCGGTTGTCGAGCGCGAGGTTGTAGGTTTGCTTGTTGATACGCATCGAAACCGCCGACAAATCGCGCGGTTCGGCCGGTTTTGCGGGCGCGGGCTGGGCAGCTCTCGTTGGGGAATTTACAAGCGGCATCACCGCCGCCGCCGAAACAGAGGCCGTCATGAACATGCGTCTGCTCAGGCCACTGGAAATCTTGGCATCGGACATGGCTGGCTCCGGGCTGGCTGGGTCTCAAGCGGCCCAAACCACTCGCGGAGGGCAAAGTTCCCTCCTCACGAGCCTGTGATCCTTTTTTCTGTCGGCGGGATCGACGCAATCGGAACCTCCCCGGTCAAGCGCTGGTTGTGTGCCAACAGCCGGAAGGAGGCGATCATGAGCGATGGTCGGCATGGCAAGGACGGTGACAATGGACCCGTATTCTCTGCGGAGCAGGCGAAACAAGGCGAGATCATCCTGCGAACGCGCACGCGTCGGGTCGTCTTCATAGCCGGCTTGGTCGGCGTCGTGATCCTGGCCCTCGTCGTCAGGTTGGCAATCGGCTGAACCAATCCCCCTCGCCTTGCTGCTGCACTCTCCCCGGCCCGAAAGGCGCTAGCTTGGGCGGCGCGGCGGTGTTTGGCCATGCATCGCGATGCGCCATTGGCTACGCGACTTCTGTTAGAACCAGCGCGTCGAGTCGACGTTCAGCCCTTATTCAACAGGAGGAACAGGCCATGCCACGAGGCGAGAAATCGAAATACACTGACAAGCAGGAGCGCAAAGCCGACCACATTGCCGAAGGCTATGAGAAGCGCGGGGTTTCCGACAAAGAGGCAGAGCGGCGCGCATGGGCTACCGTCAACAAGGACGATGGCGGCGGCAAGAAGGAAGGCGGTTCCGGCCGCGGCAAACACACGGGCCATCCTGCAGCGCACAAAGGCGGCAAAAGCGGCGGCAAGGCATCGGCATCACGGTCTGCCGCAAGCCGATCGGAATCGGCAAGGAAAGCTGCGGCGACCCGCAAGCGCAATGCGGAACACCGCGCACATTGATATGAGGCCGGCACTGAATGCGGCGGGAGCACAGGGATGAAATCGCAGCTCGTCAATGAGATCGGCGGACAACGGACATTCGTCGTGGTGCTCGACCCAGGCGAAGAAGCGTTCGCGGCACTGACCGCCTTCGCGGTCGACCAGAAGATCGGCAGCGCGTCCTTGACCGCCATAGGGGCTTTCGAGAAAGCCACGGTGGGCTGGTTTGATCCGGCCTCGAAGACCTACCGCAAGATCCCTGTCGACGAACAGTGCGAGGTTCTAAGCGCGATCGGCGATGTCGCACTGGGCGACGACGATAAGCCCAGCCTGCACGTCCATGCGGTGCTTGGATTGAGCGACGGCACCACTCGGGGTGGACATCTGCTTGACGGCATCGTTCGGCCAACGCTCGAAATCACCCTGGTGGAAGCACCCGGTCATCTGCGTCGCAGCAAGCGTCCGGAGCTCGGTGTCGCGCTGATCGATCTGGACGATTGATCTACAGCCCTCTAGAGCAATTCCAGGAAAAGTGTGATACGGTTTTCCGTCTGGGAAACAAAGAGTTAGAGTGGGTCGCCGTTTCCATGAAACGGTGAACTGCTGGCTCGTTCTCACGTTTTCTTGCTCCGCTCAGCTGATGCAGTGTCCGGCGGCGCTTCCCAGCCAAACACGCTGCGCCCGCCGAGCTGATGCGACTGGTCGAATTCTCCCGCGACAATTTCCTTCAGGCTGGGGCCGGTCACGTATCGTTCGACTTGCCGCGACTGATCGTCGAGCCGCCTCAAGGCACCGATTTCTTCATCGCGACCGAGCTTTGCCTTCTGCACGGCCGACTTCAGAACCCCGATCGTCTCGTCATAGACCTTCAGCGGTACCGGAAATGGATGCCTGTCCTTGCCGCCATGCGCCAGCGAGAAGCGGCCGGGATCGGAAAACCGGCAAGGCGCGCCATGCACCACCTCGGCAACGAGGGCCAGCGCGCGCACCGTACGCGCGCCGACGCCGGGGACCAGAAGGAGCTCGGCGAAATCGGTGGGACCGCGGTCCGCGGCGGCTGCGATATTGCCGTGAAGACGATGCATGACGACATCGCTTTCGCGAACATCATGGTGGGCCGGCATGACCAAATGCGGCAGCAGCGGCTGCTCCGGTTCTTGCCGGCGCGTCGGCTCCGCGCAACGCTCCAATGCTGCAAGCTCGCCCAGGATGCGATCGGGTCCGAGGTCTTGCAAAAGGTTCAGTTGCCCTTGGCGCGACGCGTCGGCGCGCCTGTCGGTCAGGTTGACGATCTCACCTTGATGGACGCCCTCGATGGCGGCATGCGGCTGCTCGACAAAACTCTTGAGGCCCTCGGAGAGCCAATGGTAGCGGCGCGCCACCTTGCTGTCACCGTTCATGCCTTGCTGCACCACGACCCAGCGACCGTCATCGGTGACGATGAAACCATGCAGATAGAGATCGAAACCGTCCTGGACAGCGGCGCTGTCGACCTTGGCGACAAGCCGGCTGACGGTGGCCAGGCCCGCTCCGTCGAAGCCGACGCGTTGGCCGATGGCCTCCAGCTCATGCGGGGTTTTGCGCGAATGCACGCCGCGACCACCGCAGACATGAATGCCGAGCTCGCCGGAAAGCGGCGTAAGGCCACGCTTCAAAGCGCCCACGACGCTGGTCGTGATCCCCGACGAGTGCCAATCCATGCCCATGACAGCACCAAAGGACTGGAACCAGAATGGATGCGCCAGCCGCCGCAGCAGCTCGTCTCGACCATAGTGATGAATAATCGCCTCGCACATCACGGCGCCAAGACGCGTCATGCGGTCGCCGAGCCATTTTGGCACGCGCCCGCCATGGAGTGGAAGATCAGCACTTCCCGATCGTTGCGTCACGTCTGCTACCTGTTCTGGTGTCCGTCATTCTCTTAACAGATAGGCAGCCCAACCGCGCAAGGAAGCATGGACACTTCCACTCGGGCCGGGTTGGCGGACGTCAAGTCCAGTTCGAGAGAACCGTTTCCATCTCAACCGTCTCGACCTGCTGCGCGAAACGTTGGTAATAAACCGTCAGCAGTGCATCATGGGTTGCGTCGGAAGAACTGCACAGCGCGTCCGTGACGAGAACCACGCGATAGCCGAAATCGATGGCCCCGAGCACGGTGGCGAGAACACAAACATCTGTTTCGCCACCGGTAATGACCAGCGTATCGATGCCGCGCTCCACCAGAAGGGCTCTGAGGCGCCCTTCGAACCAGGGCGAATAGATGTGCTTGTCGATGATCGTTGCTGGCGGGCAGCAGCCGGCTAAAGACGGCAACAGTTCGGTCATTTCGGGCCCGATCGTCTCGATCGTCAGGGAAGCCCAGCGCTCATAATAGCGCTTCCATGTGCCGACGCCCTGCCCCGGCTTTTCGGCTGGCATGAAGCGTGTAAAGACCGTCTGTGGCGCGCGTCTTTCGACCAGTCTCTCGATCTGCGGGAGAACCCGGGTGATCCAGGGCGTTGCCCATTGAGACGGCTCGGCAAACAGCCGCTGCATATCCACGCAGACATGCATGCATCGATCGCCGAGAGGTCCGTATGCCAGCCCCGGCATCGACATCAGCGCTTCTCCGACCGACGATGCATTTCCCTGTTTCCTCCCATTGTCGGCAAAGACACGCAACGCCGCGCGCAAGCACTGGTTCCTGAGATAGCCACAGGAACCGACGCAAATGGCTGGCGTTTCCGCTGAGATGAATGGAGGTGCTCGCATGAGACCGCGCGATGGACGTTGGAGCCGCAAGTCAGCCGGGGCGCCAAAATGGAACTGAGCGGAGGATGTCTCTGCGGCACGATCCGCTTCCGCGTTGGAAGCGAACCGAGAGTGCATTATTGCCATTGTGATATGTGCCGGCGAACGACCGGCAGTGCGTTCGCGGTTCTGGCCTGGGTGCCTTCCCAAAGCGTGACCTGGACCAATGCGACGCCGACCTATCGCAGATCTTCACCGATTGCCCGGAGGGGCTTCTGCTCCGCCTGCGGATCGCCGCTCAGCCTTGCCTATGACGCATCGCCCGGAGAGATCGCGCTACATGTCGGAACGTTCGACGATCCGGCTCGCCTGGAGCCGCGCTACAATTATGGATCGAGGCAGCGACTTGGCTGGGTTTGCTGCGGAATAGACCTGCCGCACCACGATACCGAGGAGCGATGGTAAAACCATGTCTGAAGGGCAAGCCAGATGAGCATCTTTTACCGGGCGGCCAAGATTGCCGAAGAGGTACACGCAGCACAGCGCGACAAGACCGGGCGACCGTATATCGAGCACTGCCGCCGGGTCGTCGACGCGGTCGAAACCAGGGACGAGAAGGTCGTCGCCTATCTCCATGACGTCGTGGAAAAGGGCGAAGGCTGGAACCGGACCAGGTTGGACGAGGCCGGTTTTGGCCCGACGATCGCTTCGGCCGTCGACGCCATGTCGCGCAGGGATGGCGAGGACTACTTCGCGTTCGTGCGACGAGCGGCATCGAATCCATTGGCGCTGCCGGTGAAGCGCGCGGATCTGGCGGACAATATCTGGCAGGCCCGACAGGTTGGGGCATCGACTGTAAAATATGAGGAGGCACTACGCATCCTTGATGACGAGTTTCCGCGCCGTCAGCACCAGCCTTGAATTCAGATCGCCCCGCTGCGAACGGGCAATCTACTCCGGGACGTGGGGCGTGTGCCGTCTGTCCTCCGCGGGCTCAGCATCGATGCGCGCCTTTTCCGGATCGAATGCACCATGACGTGCAATGGGCCGCGCCGCGGTTTCAGGCGTCTCGTATGCCCACATGAAATCGTCAGCCGAGCTGCCCACCGCATGGACGCGCCAGTAGCTCGCGGTGCCTTTCGAAGGGGAGCGGCTGGTGGTGTTCGTCTTTTCGAAAAGGTCGAAATAGATGTCTTCGAAAGGGATGTAGAACACGGGCTCATGTCCTTCTTCCTGCAGCACTTTCGCCCGTTCCGTAGCAGCGACTATGGCGTCGGAAAATCGTACCGTCACCGTGCCGACAAACGGTTCTATGGCCAGCCGGCCAGTATGGTGTGCTGACATTGCGTCTGAAGCTTGCATTCAAATTCTCCCTGGCTGCCGATTGATTGCGAGACCGCATTTCGGTTCGTCTTGCATGGAGACGAAATGCGCGGCGATGCGTCAGGTTCCCGCCTCTACTATGAGGTCGGATGACGACCCCACTTCAGCGTTTGCCATGGCTGTCGAGAAACGCAGCCAACAATCGCGAAACCTGATCAGAAGCCTCACGCGTCGGGAAGTGTCCGATGCCATCCAGCACCACCCGCCTGTAGAACGCGGTGAAATGCTCTTCGAGCCCCTCTGAGGACTGGGCAAACACAACGCGGTCCGCGCCACCATGAAGCGTCAGGATCGGCACCGTGATGATCTTGACCGCTGCTTGCCGGCGGGCGAGTTCGGCATAGCGGGGATCGGGCTCGGCCTCTTCCCATCGGACCCGATAGGAATGCAACGTCACATCCGCCCAGTCAGGATTTTCGAACGAACTCGCGACACCATCGAAAATAGCGTCGTCGAACCAGCCTGATGGACCCCAGCTGTCCCACTGGTATCTGGCGAATTCCTTGCCGTTGTTTCGTACGAACTCGGCGCCCCGTGCCGTTGCCATGAACCATTGATACCAAAATGCTTTCGCTTGTCCGGGCGCCGGCGTTGCTGGTTTGCCTGGTTGCCAGCCGAGCGACAGCGCAGCACAGCACTTGATGCGGTCCGGGAAAACCGACGCGAGCAGATAGGATATCCGGGCACCCCAATCGTGTCCGACGACCGCAAAGCGGCTGAGGCCAAGCGCATCGGCAAAATCCAGCACATCCTGCGCCATCGCGGCAATCTCGCCCGAGCGCATGATTTCATTTGACAGGAACGATGTCGGCCCGAAGCCTCGCAACCAAGGCGAAAACGTCCGGAAGCCAGCTTCATGAAGGACCGGTGAAATCCGAGCGTATGTCGTCGCGTCGTCGGGCCAGCCATGCAGCAGGATAACCGGGGCGCCGTCCTGCGGTCCACCATCGAGATAGGCGACGCGCAGCAGAGGTGTGTCGCAATGTGAGACGGAGTTCATTGGCTCTGAGGCGCAATAGCTGGCTTATCATCACCAGTCGCGGACTCTGGCCTGGCGGCCTGGTCAACTTGTGGGTTCTTGTTGATGGGGCCGGTGTTGGCTTTCATCGGCTCGATATTGTTGTCGCAGGCGCCGAGCGTAAGGCCAGCGGCCAGGACCAGGAGTGAAAAGAACCTCTTCATCGAAACCTCCTCTGGTTGCTGTCCGGCAAACGAGGTTCCACCAATTTGGTTGCCTGATCGTCCTCTCAAGACGCCACGGCATCTGACGATCAACGCTTCAAGCTATTGGAATCGGCTGCAACTGTCGGATCAGGCAAAACCGGGCCACGTTCAGTCTCCGAACCCTCAGCCTCGATCTCCTGCACGGCCTGGTCCCAGTGCTCCTGCTCGCGGCCAGCCGGCCGGCCCTCTTGTTCCCAGATTTCATGGGCTCGCCGTTTGATCTTTTCTTCCCTGCTGTCCATGACCAGATCCTCCAATTCGTCAGTCTCAATTCCGGGCCATATTTTTTGTTCCTCCTCTGTCGGGAACAGCCGCTGCCGGAGCCGCGATTTCGGGGAAGGCGCTTGTGGATTGCGTGGGACGAAACCGCTTGGTAATTTTCGTACTGATATTTTTTCGTGACACACCGATGCCCGCAGCTTTATGAATCTGGCTATCGGCCAGCGCCGAGCACGTCCCTCTCCGATCCCACTGCCCGGCGCTCAATGCCTGATCGCCCGCCGCACCGATATGGCGGGCTGTTGCTTCGATTGGAGGTGACGCCCATGCGGGAATTGCCGAAAGACATCGACGCCGATGTGGTCATCGAAATCAGCAAGCTGCTGGACGACAGCCCGCTTTTCGTCCCGGTGCGGGTCCATGAACTTGCGGCCAGGGTGAGGCAGAGGGTGAAGACCGGCCTGCCGGATCTTTCGATCGAGGAACTGATCGTGGAGATGGCCTCCGTACGTCAGCTGGCCATGGCCTTCGATCTGCCTGGATCGGAGAATGTCGTGCAAATCCCGGTGCGGTATAGCCGCTAGCACCGCGGCATCACACGCTCCATCCGGAGGTCAGGACAAGCGATGCCTCAAACATCTGCGCACCGATCTCATCGCGTACTTTGACGGTTACCTTGACGAAATCGCAGTCGGGCATTTCGTCTTGGGCAACATCCTGGAAAATACGAATTGCTTCCGCTCTGGCTTGTTCCCGGGATTCGAACAGCTGCCCGTTATCATCGGGTATCGCGCCGTCACCGTTTTGAAGATCGAAATAGTACCGCTTCATTTTCGGGCCACGCTGGAAACATCTGGCGGGTCAATGTTTTCGCTTTATTGGTGGTTCCTGCCCGCTCGGCGGCCGTGCTGGTGAAGACGTGGTCGTTCAACGCACCGGAGCGCGAAGCGCCGATAGGAAAAGCACAAGCAACGCCAAGGCGTTGAGGCCGGCGGCGATGGCATGCGAATACTCCCATTGGCGCCGCAGCAGCTCCCAGTTTTCAGGCAGGACAGTCCAGTTCTGGGTCGCCTGATTGATTGGATAGGTCAGCGTCCAATTGTGTGGCGCCGATGCTGAGAAAGGCGACAACAACCAAGCCGAAAGATGCACTCGCTCGGTAGAGCAGGATCGCCAGGGCGGCCGTAGAGAGCAATGCTCCCAGCACTACGATGGCGAACAGGCTCCATCCATCATAGGCGCGTTGCGCAGCCAGATAGTTCGGCCCGTCGAGCTTCATTTTGTTGAACATCGTGAAGAAATGCGCGGCGGCCGGAACGAAAGCCAATACAACGAAAATGAAGCTGACCACTCTCAGACTATAAATTGCCATATCCGGTCTCCTCTCAGGAGAGAGCTAGGGCAATCGGCAGAGTTGAAAAGGTCGTTTTAGCGGCGGCTTTCGCCCGCGATCGTATGATCTCAAGCGAGGTCGTTTTTTAGCCCTCACTCAACTATCTCGGAACATTTTTTTTGGGTGCTGGTTCTACGCACTGAAGGGACGAACCTTACCCAGGGAGATTTCCCCATGAAACATGTTCTCATTACCAGCATGCTGGCGATCGGGCTCGGCTGTGGAACGGCGATGGCTCAGACACAACAGCCCGAAAGCCAGTCTGGCGCAGACGCCAATTGCGCTTCCGGGCAAGCTGGCTGCCAGAATGGTTCCAAGATGGGCGAGCAGGCTCAGGACAAGACCAAGCTGAAGACCGACGAGCAGGCTCAGGGCAAGGCCGGCACAACCAATCAGCAGGCCCAGGACAAGACCAAGCTGAAGACCGACGAGCAGGCTCAGGGCAAGGCCGGCACCACCACCGACCAGCAGGCTCAGGACAAGGCCAAGATGCAAACCGACGAGCAGGCTCAAGGCAAGGCCGGCACCACCACCGACCAGCAGGCTCAGGACAAGGCCAAGACGCAAACCGACGAGCAGGCCCAGGGCAAGGCCTCGACGCAGGATACGACGTCGACCGGTTCCATCAACAACGTGACGGTGGAGCAGAAAACCGAAGTCACCCAGATCATCCGGGAGACGAAGGTCGAGCCTGTGTCCAACGTCGATTTTGACATCACCGTCGGCGTCGAAGTTCCGCGGCAAAAGGTCAGGCTGCATCGTTTGCCGGCTCGTATCGTCAAGATCGTTCCCGCTTACGAAAGCTACGAGTATTTCGTGCTTGCGGACGGCCGGATCGTGATCGTTGATCCGGATACGTTCAAGATCGTCCTGATTTTGACCTGATATGTCCGAGCAGTGGTCCGCCCTCCAGAGGGCGGACCGCCAATGCTGGGCTGCTATGGATTCAAAGCAACCCGCAAAAGGGACTGCAAGCGGCAGGTGATACACCCTGCCACCGCATCGCGAGGGCTAGAGACGCCCGAGCACGACCAGGATAATGACTATAAGCAGCAGAAGACCGAGGCCGCCCCCGCCGTAATAGCCGGTGCCGTAGAATGGCCCGCCGCCAAGCCCACTAAAACCGCCAAGCAATGCAATAATCAGAATGATGATAAGAATTGTGCCGAAACCCATGACTTGCTCTCCTGTTTGCGGCTTCGCGCCTTAGACGGAGCGGCGGTCGCCGGCTGATGTGATTATGAACTCGCTACAAGCCTTCCTGTTCCCGACTGAGACCGCATCGACGCTGCCAGGTTGAAGGATGTCAGGCGAACAAAGGTCACCCCGAGATGCCCAAGTAGCCCCGGTCTTTCAGCAATCCAGCGAGATGGGCGGCGTTTGATGCTGCCATTTCGATCGCACCCGAGACTTTTTCCGGAGTCGCCGGCAGATCGACATAGTTAACCTCCTGCATGGCCTCGCCGACCCAGTAGACCCCGCCATTGGCCGGGATGGTGAAGCCAACATCGTTCAGTGCCTGAAAGCATTCCGCGTGGCAGTGATGCGCACCGTCCTCATTGCCGACGATGGCCACCAAGGCCACCTTTCCTGCTGCCGGCATGCGCCCTTTGTCATCGGTCTCCTCGAGAAACGCATCCATCCGCTCCAGGACGCGCTTGGCCACACTCGAGGGCTGGCCAAGCCAGATCGGGAGCCCGAGTACGAAAATGTCGGCCGCCAGTATTTTCTTTCTGAGTTTCGGCCAATCGTCGCCCTCGCCCATGTCGGAGAGCACGCCGGGTTTGATATCGTGACTGAGCGCACGCACGATCTCGCCCTTCACCTCGTATTGCATCAGCGCCGCCAGGACATCGGCGAGCAACCGATCGGTGGAGGATTTTTCTCTGTCGTTCGAAGCTTTGAGCGAGCAATTAAGTGCGAAGGCCGTGAGCGGCATCTGGATCTCCCTGCATTGTCCTAATTGCGATCGCCCCGACTTCCTCGCGACAGCCCATTCGCCCGTTGCGGGACCGCCCGGCATTTAACGCCAGGGTTGAAAGCTTGTTCCGCCAGGCTGACCAACAGGCCGGTGGCGAGATTGCCCCTCCTCCCACGTGGCGACGGTCCAGCCGGCACACAGCGGCTGGCTCTTGAGCACTGACCACCGCTGGAGAACTGCAACCAGTGGGGCAACTTAGTCGATCGCTCGTCGTTTTCTCCTGAATTCCTGAGAATGGATCAACGATGCTCGTCCCTCGAAGCAGGCGATATGCAGCTGGCGGTATCCACGGCCGGCGATCCGGGCCGGCCGGCCTTGATCCTTCTGCACGCTGGCCCCATTCCCGGAAAATCTATGATGGTGTGATCGATGAACTCGGCGGGCGATACTTTACGCTGGCTTTCGATCTTCCGGAGATCGGTGGATCGCGTGGCACGCCGCCGTCGGCGGAAAAGAAGGTTCTTATGCTCCTGCGGAGTTAGCGCAATGTCCGCAAGGTGATCGAGTATCGATGCAGGTCAACTGGCGGAATGCTGTGCTCCCATTCCGTGCGCGATCGTCCAGTCATGAGATACGCCGACCTTGGTTCGACGACGATGGTCCGGCGATCCCACTTGGCGCCATTCTTCCGCCGGAGCCGGAAGCTGCAAGGCGCCAGCAACGAAACACCCGCAACGTCTTCGAAATGAGGCTTGTCTCGATGCCAGCCGATGCCGGCGCCGGGCCGGTATTCATTGATCAACACTTGCGCGAAGGCCTCGGCGGGCCTGCATGCCAACGCCGAGATCCTATCGCGCAAGGGCAACAGGAAGTCAGGGATCGGCGGCGCCTCGACGACCTGACGCCTGTCGTAGTCGTAGCGCAGGCCAAAACCGACGACGCGCCGGTTTGCCAGATGGCCATGGAAATCGAACGCCTCGAAAGGCAGGCCTTCGAGATGCCGGGCCAGTTCGGTTTCTTCTTGCGCGGTGATCAGTTCGGGCTGGTAGAGGAAACCTTCCGGCAGCTCGTCGGCGGCACCAAAGAGATCGTGCTGGAGCCCGGATGAGCCGGAGCGGAGTGTTTTCGATTTGGGTGTCGCCATCCCAGCTAGATGGTGAAGGCCAGCCCGCCTGGCAATATCGGAACCGAGCCAGCAAATCTGCACTCCGCCCTGCGGATATCACCGCACTGACCGGACAAAGCCTGTCAATCCGGAGTCTATCGGGGTGACTGTATTCAATCCAGGATTCCGCGGGCATGCCTTGAATGCGTTCGAGGGACGCTGCGTCCATGTACGTACGATTCTTACCGAACCATCAGCTTCCGTTGCCAGTTGCTTGTCAGCAACTAGATTGGCAACGCGGCATCCCCAAAAAATGCCGCGGTGGCCGACGCGGGTTTAGGCAACGGTGTCTCACCGGCACCATCGCGTCGGCCACTTGAAATGGTCCTTGGCGGCTCAGTGGCGGAGAAGCTTCTGTTGGCCCAGCGCTCAAGCGCGAGGCCGTTCCTGCCTCGAGGGGTGCTTCGAGCCCAAATCTCCGATTAGCCGGCGATACTGGGTTTCAGGCGGACCGTAAGAGCCCCGCGCCAACTTCACGAGACCGTCTCGATCGCGGATCGTGATTTCTCCGCGGCGCGCTCGGATATAGCCATAACTCTCGATCATCTGAAGGCCGACGGTAACCCCCGGACGCCTGACACCAAGCATGATGGAAAGAAATTCATGAGTTATCATAAGCCTGTCGCCGACAGTGCGATCGCTGCACATCAAAAGCCATCTTGCCAGCCGGACTTCCAGGCTCTGCCGTGCGTTGATCGATGCCGTGTAGCTTGTCTGAACATGGAAATATTGGACATAGCGCAACAGGAACGGCCGCAATGTAGGACTGTCCTCCAGGGCTTCGACGAATGGGGCAGTCTCTATCCGGAGCGCCTCGCATGTCGACTGGACGTAGCAATCAAAGTTCGCCTGGTCGTCCCCCATGACCAGGGCCGACCCGGTCATTCCTTCGAACCCGATGATTCCGACTTCCGCTTCGGTTGCCTCCGAAGTCCTGGCCACCACCGAGGCCAGTCCGCTTTCCAGAAAATAGACGGCCTCGATCTTCTGCCCCGCAGTCTCCATCGGCGCACGCAACTCCAGGAAAACGCTCGCCAGATGTGGCCTCAGCCGCGCGAAATCGTCCGCGCTCATGCGGCGAAGCAATTCGCTCTTGGCTTGCAGTATCTGGTAATCCACGAGACTCTTTTCCCTTGGGCAAGAGCACTGGGATCTCTTAGCCGGCCGCCCGTCTAACGAGCGGACGGTAACGAACCATAGACTTCGTCTCGCGCAGCACTAGACGAGCCGGCGTGTTGGTATGAAACCGACAGTTACTGCTGAAGACTCGAAGGCCTTGTTGGCTGACCATCTTTCGCCAGCAAACGAGCCTCCCGCAGGATAGAGGCGCGATCGAACCCGAGGAGCGATATGATATCACGTATCTGTTGTTCAGCGGCGCCTGTATCCCGCGCCAGCGCGGTTATCGCGACTACTGGCAGACCGGGGTGCTCGGGCTCCTTCGCCATGCAACGCCATGCCTCGTGATGGGCAAGAGCGATGGTCACTCCCAAGCGTCAGCGCCCAAACTGTGCTGCTGACGATTGCCCTTTGTACGCTTCCGTACAGAGCTTTGCGAGTCAATTCGGTCAAGGCTGATTTGAGGGTTCTTGCGCCCTTGCGTCGTCCGTCCGTCGCCCCGAAATTCTTCGGAACGTTTGCCCGGCTGAGAGGTTCAAATATTCCACCCAACAGGAGTCTCGAACGATGGATCACACCAACCACGTACGCCTCACAAGCACCGAACTGACGCCAGACATTCTCGAAGACGCCACGATTTACGACGCGGACGACAACAAGGTCGGCAGCGTTTCGCACGTCCACGGCTCTGGAGCCGCCAGTCAGGTCGTCATCGATGTCGGCGGCTTTCTCGGCATAGGTGCCAAGCCGGTGGCCGTTCCCGCGAGCCAGTTGGAATTCATGCGCGATGAAGACGGCGACGTTCACGCGGTGACGAACTGGACCAAGGATCAGCTCAAGAGCATGCCCGAGCATCACGATGCATGATTTCGAGGACTTCACCTTGAACGGGAGCGGCCGCTTGGCCGCTCTCTGAACGTCCCTTGGGCGCGACAGGATGGACAGACGATGCGGCGCGAGACCGGAGCCTGCTTCTGCGGAGGGATCGCCGCAGCCATGGACGGAGAGCCTTTCTGGATATGCTACGATCACGACGACGATTGCCGCCGGGCCATCGGAAGTCCGATGACAATCTGGGTCGGTTACCGGCCTGAGCAATTTCAGCTTCTTAGAGGGCACCGAAGGCCTTTTCCAAAACGCCAGGCGTCACCCGCACGTTCTGCCCGGACTGTGGAAGCTCGATAGGCTATAGCGACGAAGGTCTGCCGGACGAGTTCTACGTGACGGTCGGCTTCTTTGACAAACCTGAAGGTTTTCAGCCGCAAGCCCATGCCTATTGGGATCTGAGGCTACCGTACATCGAGTTTGATGACAGCCTGCCACGCATCGACCGATATTCGAGGAAGCGCGACCCGAAGTTGGGCAACCCGCGCGACCGGTAGTCGCCGTGCAAGGCGCGAAGGCATCGGCGGAACCTGACGATCGCTAACGGGTTATTCGGGCAGACCCGTCGGGTGCCACCATGCCATCGACCGTGATCCGAAACGCACAATACGACCCCGCCACCAGGATCCTCTCGGTCTGGTTTGTTCCGAGCGACTATGAGGATGTTGCGCCGGCAACTTATGCCGCTTTCACCAAAGCTTCCTCAAAAGGCCGCTTCTTCAATGAATTCATCCGAGATCGCCATCGGTACCGCCGCGTGGCGTGACAAGTTCGGACATGAGCAGACGATGCACGGAACCTGACCCGCATCGTCTCGTTGACGTCTCGTCGAAGCAAACCAGGCAATGACAATTCATCTGGATATGCTCGGGACCGGCAAAGATCGATCGGAACAGGCTTCAAGGGAGTTCAAGAGCCATGACGGCCAAGAAGCAGAAGACCGAAAGCAAGGACAAGAAGGCGCTGCGCTTGGCAGAGACCACCGACGTCTCACCCAAGCAGGCCAAGGAGCTTATGCAAAAGCATGGCAAGGACAGCCCCAAGGTCGAGAAAGAAGCCAGAAACTTCAAGGCGGAAGGATAGGATCCGCATTGAGGCCCGGCTTGCATGACCCGTGCAGGGGATCGGCCGCCAGGCAATTCGGGATTAAGGGGGTTCGCCGGCCTTTTCGGCCGCGAGCGCAAAGGGGAAGTGCAGCACCAGGTTGCGGTTCTCGTCAAAAATCTCGAAGGCCAATCCGGTACGCAGCGGCTTGCCATGCAGCAGCTCTTCGGCGAGGATTTCCTTCGCCGACGCCATCGCGTTTTCCTCGGCGCTCGCGAGATCAGAAAATTCCTGGCCCTCGGGATCCTCCTGCAAGCTTCCGCTCTCATCTCGAAGGTCGAAAAAGTACCTGGACATGCCGACTGAACTCCTCATTGCGATGATGGAATCGGAAGCGCCAGCCTCAGATTTCAGTGCCTGATGTACCTAGATTGTCGAAGAGCACAGCCAGGCCATGCTCGATGGCGCAGGCCGCAATCAGATCATCGAAGGCCTTTCCCGAAAGCGGGCAACGTGGCATCACCTCCCGAATTGCGGTTCCGGCCTTGGCGGTAGAGATCACATCGTGGCGTTTCTTGCGTGTCTCGACATATTGCTGGACCAGGATTTTCAGGCGCCTCACCGCAACATCGTCCGTAAACATGGATTCCTCAGCCAATGCCTGAAGTAAGGCTGTCGGCCTGATCATCGTGCCGACGGTCTCGGGGTTAGCCGAGATTGCTCGCACAATATTTCCGTGGGCAGATGGTTCCCCCGACCGCTTGCTTGGTAATTTTCGTACAGGGAATGCCCTTGCCCCGCGCTTTTACCGAGCCGAACAGACGCCGGGTTTCCGATGCCAATGGCGAGCCTTCAGGCTTGCATCACCTTCCGGCTGTGACGTGCAACGACACTTTCCTCATCGGTCGCAATCACGCGCACCTCCACCTTGCTCTCGGGGCGACTGATGATTTCGGCGTGGATGTCGTTGGCGCGTTCTTCAAGCACCACGCCAAGCCAGGTCAGTTTTTCGCATATGGCCTTGCGGATGGACGCGGACCGTTCGCCGATGCCGGCGGTGAACACGAGGCATTCAAGACCACCCATCGTGTTTGCAAGCGCTGCTGCTTCCCTCGCCGCGCGGAAGGCAAAAAGCGCCATTGCCTCTTGGGCGCGAGGATCGTTGCTCCCTTCCAGCGTCCTCATGTCGCCCGAAATACCGGATACGCCGAGCAGTCCCGACTTCTCGTAAAGCATCGTCTGCAGCTCCTCAGCCGCGATGCCTCTTTCCAGTAGGAAGTGCAACAGCACGCCGGGATCGATGGCGCCGCACCGCGTGCCCATGACGAGGCCATCCAAGGCCGAAAACCCCATCGTCGTATCGATGCTCTTGCCCTCGCGCAAAGCGCAAAGGCTGGCACCATTGCCGAGATGAGCGACGATGGTGCGTTTCGCCGCAAGAGTTGGCGATATCCCGCTGAGCCGCCCGGCGATGTATTCATAGGAGAGACCGTGAAACCCGTAGCGGCGCAAGCCTTGCCCTTCATATTGGCGCGGAAGGGCGAAGCGCCGCACGAGCGGATCGATCGTCTGGTGGAAAGCGGTGTCGAAACATCCGACCTGTGGCAGGTCCGGTTGCAAGGCGGCTATCGCGCGGACCGGCGCGAGACTGCGAGGCTGATGCAGCGGAGCGAGCGGCGTCAGTCTGTCGATGGCGTCGATGATGTCTGGGGTCAGACGGACAGGTTCGATGAACTCGCTTCCTCCATGCACGATGCGATGGCCGGCGCAGAGCAGGTTCCTTTCGCCAATTTCGCCCTGCACCCAATTCAGCATCTCGCCTATGGCTGCGTCACGCGGCCCGTCGGTGGCGAGCTGCCGATCGCACTGCACCGTTCCGTCGGCCGCTTTTGCGCGGAGTGTGGGTGTGTCGCCCAGGTCCAACGTGCCGCGCGAAACGAGCTGCATATCCTGTGACGAGACAAGATCGTAAAGCGCGAACTTGATGCTGGACGAACCGGCATTCAGCGCCAGGATCGACCGACGCGT
>NZ_RZTC01000039.1:38617-51810 GCF_004023165.1 Mesorhizobium sp. M7A.F.Ca.MR.176.00.0.0
GCGTCATTGGCGCGCCTTTGCCGCGCCTTTGTCGGGCCAGCTCCATTTCTGGATTTCGGGCATATCCTCGCCGTGCTCGCGGACATAAGCCCTGTGCTTCACCAACCGGCCGTGGAGTTCGCCGGCAAGCTCTTCGGCCCTTTCGGCCAGTCCCGGCACGCGTTCGATGGCGGCAAGCGCGAGGTGGTAGCGATCGAGTTCGTTGAGCACCACCATGTCGAACGGCGTCGTCGTGGTGCCCTCCTCTCGGAAGCCATGCACATGCATGTTGTCATGGTTGGCGCGACGGTAGGTCAGGCGATGAATGAGATAGGGATAGCCATGATAGGCGAAGATGACAGGCCGTGTCTTCGTGAACAACGCATCGAAGTCTCCATCGGCGAGCCCGTGCGGATGCTCCGTGTTGGACTGCAGCGTCATCAGGTCGACAACATTGACGACACGGATTTTCAGGTCGGGGATCGCAGAGCGCAGAATGTCGGTCGCGGCCAGCGTTTCCAGGGTCGGCACGTCGCCGGCGCAGGCCATGACCACGTCGGGCTCCTCGCCCTGAGCAACCGTACCGGCCCATTCCCAGATGCCCGCCCCCGCCTTGCAATGCGCTTCGGCTTCTTCAATGGACAGCCATTGCGGTGCCGGCTGCTTGCCTGCGGTAATGACATTGATGCGGTTATAGGTTCTCAGGCAATGATCGGTGATCCACAGCAGGGTGTTGGCATCCGGCGGAAAATAGAGCCTTACCGTATCAGCCTTCTTGTTGGCGACCAGATCGGCAAAGCCCGGATCCTGATGGCTGAAACCATTGTGATCCTGCCGCCAGACATGCGAGGTCAAAAGGTAATTGAGCGAGGCGATCGGCTTGCGCCAGGCAAGCTCGCCGGAGGTCTTCAACCATTTGGCATGCTGGTTGACCATCGAATCGACGATGTGGATGAAGGCCTCATAGCAGGAGAACAGGCCGTGGCGGCCGGTGAGCAGATAGCCTTCAAGCCAGCCCTGGCAGAGGTGCTCGCTGAGTACCTCCATGACACGTCCGTCACGGGAAAGATGGACGTCGTAGGGTTCAATGCGCTGCATCCAGAGCCGATCGGTAACTTCGAACACCTCGTCGAGGCGGTTGGATGACGTCTCGTCCGGCCCCATCAGGCGAAAATTCCGCGCCTCGGCATTGAGGCGGAACACCTCGCGAAGATAGCTTCCGCAAATCCGCGTCGCTTCAGCGATGACGCCTCCCGGACGAGGCACTTCCAGCGCCAGGCTTTTCCAGTCGGGAAGCACAAGATCGCGCTTCAACAGTCCGCCATTCGCGTACGGGCTTGCGCCCATGCGCTTTGTCCCTGTTGGGGCAAGTGCCGCGAGTTCTGGCAACAGGTGCCCGCTTTCATCGAACAGCTCTCCCGGTTCGTAGCTTCGCATCCAGTTTTCGAGGATCTTGCGGTGGCCCTCATTTCCGCGTGCGTTCGACACCGGCACTTGATGCGAGCGCCAGAAACCCTCGACCTTCTCGCCATCGACCTCCTTGGGACCTGTCCATCCCTTGGGGCTGCGCAGCACGATCATCGGCCATTGCGGGCGTTGACCATCCCATCCCGGAGCCCGTGCCTGTTCCTGAATGGACCGGGTGCGATCGAGCACCGTGTCGAGTGTCGCGGCCATCGACTGGTGCATGGCAAGCGGCTCGTGGCCTTCGACGAAGAACGGTTCGTAGCCATAGCCGGCGAAAAGATTTCGCAACTCCTGATCGTCCATGCGGCCGAGGATTGTCGGATTGGCGATCTTGTAGCCGTTGAGATGCAGGATCGGCAGGACGGCGCCGTCCGAGGCTGGGTTCAGGAACTTGTTGGAATGCCATGCCGCCGCGAGCGGACCGGTCTCGGCTTCACCGTCACCAACGACGCAGGCAACCACCAGATCCGGGTTGTCGAAAGCCGCACCAAAGGCGTGAACCAACGCATATCCCAATTCACCACCCTCATGGATGGAGCCTGGCGTCTCGGGCGCGGCATGGCTTGGCACGCCGCCGGGGAAGGAAAACTGCCGGAACAGTTTCCTGAGGCCGTCTTCGCCCTGCCCGATATCGGGATAGACCTCGCTATAGGTGCCCTCGAGCCAGGTGTTGGCGACCATTGCGGGGCCGCCATGGCCCGGCCCGCAGATAAACAGAGCATCGAGGTCGCGTTCGCGTATGACGCGGTTCAGATGCACGTAGAGAAAGTTCAGCCCCGGCGTCGTGCCCCAATGGCCAAGCAGCCGCGGCTTGACGTGTTCGGCCTTCAACGGTTCGCGCAACAGCGGATTGTCGAGCAGATAGATCTGGCCGACCGAGATGTAATTCGCGGCGCGCCAGTAGCGGTCCATGAGGTCGATCCGTTCGTGGCCGATAGCCTGCGGCGTCGCGGCAGCCTTGTCGTTCATCGACATCTCCAGCTTCGGTTCGCTGGTGATAACTGGGGCATCTTTGCGCTTGAGCAACCCCCGACTGTCGCGTTCGGGTCGGCATCACGACCCACGCGGCCGAGAGACCGGACGCCATCTCGGCCGGGTTTGCGGCCCTGTCCGCAAATAGGCGGGAACCTTGAAGTCCTCCGGCGGTTAGAAACTGGAATCGCGAAGGCCAGGCTCAAGGCAGGTACCGCGAAGGATAGCCTCGAAGCGTTGCACCAAAGGGAGCTAAAAGATGCTCGATCTTCCTCGTGCCCGTGATCGAATGGTCAATATCCATGTCGGCCGGCGTGGCATTAATGACCGCGAGATTCTGCAGGCAATGCGCGAAGTTCCACGCGAGGCCTTCGTCGAACCCGGCTTCGAGGAATTTGCTTACGAAGACACGCCGCTGCCGATCGCCGATGGCCAGACCATATCGCAACCCTACATTGTCGCGTTCATGATCGAGATGGCGGATGTCAAACCGGGTGACCATGTGCTCGAAATTGGCACCGGCTCGGGATACGCGGCCGCGGTGATGAGCCGGATCGTCGAACAGGTCTACACGATAGAGCGTCATCCCGGTTTGGCCGAAACGGCGAAGCGGCGGTTTGAAAAACTCGGCTACCAAAACATCGAGGTTCGGACAGGCGATGGCACCAAGGGCTGGCCGCAGGCGGCGCCGTTCGACGCCATCGTGGTGACAGCCAGTGGTCCCGGCGCACCGCTCGCCCTTCAGGAGCAACTCGATGTCGGCGGCAGGCTCGTCATTCCGGTCGGCGACGACCCGGATTTGCAACGCCTGCTCAAAGTCACCCGGACAGGCGCCGCAACCTATAGCGAGGAGGATTTCGGCGGCGTGCGCTTCGTCCCTCTGATCGGCGAGCAGGGTTGGTCGGAAAACGGCACGGCCACCGACGTTGGTCGTCCGCTTCGACATCCCCATCCGATCAGCCTGCCTGATATGATCGCGGCCGCGGCCGAACCCCTGCCCGATTTCGACGATCCGGCCTTCGGCGAATTGTTCGATCGGTTCGCCGACCGGCGCATTGTTCTGCTTGGCGAGGCAAGCCATGGCACGTCCGAATTCTACAGGGCGCGCGCGGCGATCACCCGCAGGCTCATCGAACGCCACGGCTTCACCATCGTCGCGGTCGAGGCAGACTGGCCCGACGCGGCGGCGATCGACCGCTATGTTCGCCATCGTCGGCCGCGAACCGGCACTGGCGCGCCATTCCAGCGATTTCCGACCTGGATGTGGCGCAACACCGATGTCGCGGCCTTCACCGACTGGATGCGCCGTCACAACGAGAAGCTAGAGCCTTCGGCGCAAGCAGGGTTCTACGGCCTCGACATCTACAATATGAGCGGTTCCATCGGCGCGGTCCTCGATTATCTCGACCGGGTCGATCCCCAGGCAGCCAAGATCGCGCGCGAACGCTATGGCTGCCTGACGCCCTGGCAACACGAACCGTCCACCTACGGCCGCGCGGTGCTCACCGCCGGCTATCAAAAATGCGAAAAAGCGGTGCTGGAACAATGCCGGGACTTGCTCGCCAAACAGCTCGAATATGCAAAAAGGGACGGCACCGACTTTCTCGACGCCAGTCAGAATGCCCGGCTGATCGCGTCCGCCGAACACTATTACCGGATCATGTACTATGGCGGCGCGGAGTCCTGGAACCTGCGCGACACGCACATGTTCGAAACGTTGGAACATTTGCTGCATGCCGGCGGCCCCAACGCCAAGGCCGTGGTGTGGGCGCACAATTCCCATATCGGCGATGCCCGCTTTACCGAGATGGGCGTCGTCAGGGACGAACTGAACATCGGCCAGCTCTGCCGGCAGCGTTTCGGGGATGAGGCAGCGCTGATCGGTATGGGCACGCATTCCGGCACTGTAGCGGCCGCCAGCGACTGGGACGGCAAAATGGAGGTGAAGCAAATCCGCGCGTCGCACGCCGACAGCTACGAACGGCTCTGCCACGATTCCCTTGTGTCGCGGTTCCTGCTCGACCTCGGGCGCGACACAACGCTGCGTGAGCGGCTGCTGGAACGCAGGCTGGAGCGATTCATCGGGGTGATCTACCGGCCGGAAACCGAGCTGGGCAGCCACTATGCCGACGCTTCCCTGCCCCGGCAGTTCGACGCGTTCCTATGGTTCGACAAAACCGCGGCAGTGACGCCGCTTGGCCCGGAGCATGCAAGAACCGGCGTTCCCGACACTTACCCGTTCGGGCTTTAGCCGGCGCGCGGCGAACCAATGAAGAAGCTGAGGCGTGGAACCGGAACGAACTATCCGGTCTGCGATTTCAAAACTGCAATCCCCGTTGAAGGAGTTTTCTCATGACCGGAACCAAACATCCGAAATGGAAGAAACCGAGCGATGCCGACTTGGCGAACAATCCTGGTATCGGGACTTCCAAGGGAACGATCAAGGAAGGCGAAGAGTTCGAGCTTGAAGGCGAGAACACGGTCGAAGGTGACGTCGAAAACGACACGACCGCCGCTGGCGGGATCGATCCAAGACAAAAAATGCGGACTAACAAATAGCTGCCCTGCGCGTCGCTGCGATCAACTTCGCCTGAAGGAGCGAACCATGCCACTTGCCCTTAGCAGTGCCGCCTTTGCCGAAGGCGGACGAATTCCCGAAAGATACACACGAGACGGCAAAAACGTATCGCCGCCGCTGAAATGGTCTGGAGTGCCGGACGAAGCAAAGAGCCTCGTTCTCGTCGTTCAGGATCCTGACGCGCCGAGCGGAACGTTTGGTCATTGGGCGGTGTTCAACATCTCCCCGGACACGAGGGAACTTCCCGAGGCCGAAAGCGGCAAGCCGGGTCCGGGCGCCCTCAGGCAAGCAACGAATGATTTTGGCAACGCCTATTACGACGGCCCTGAACCGCCGGTCGGACATGGCGTTCACCATTACCATTTCCGGCTGGCCGCGCTCGACACGCCGAGCCTTGCCATTCCAGCCAGCGTGGGCATCGAGCGCATCTGGCGGGAGGCGCAGAAACATTCGCTTGAGCAGGCTGAACTCATCGGAACCTACGAACGCAATTCGTAAGTTAATGACCAGGGGCGACCGAGGTGGCCTGCTGCACGGAACGGTTCTCCTCCTCGCCGGTTGTCTGGGAAAGGAGATGCCGCCATGTTTGGAGATATCATGTGGTTGGTCGTCGTTGCCGGCGGCCCATTGCTGCTGATCGTGCTGATGGCCTATGCCGTTATCGCACGCCGTCGGCGTGGACCCGCCGAACAACGGGAGAGCGACCGGGCGACCAACCGGCTGTACCAGGACAAGCGTTGATCCGCGTCGGCAAGACAATCCGATTGGCAAGACATCCAATCGGCAAGACATCCAATCGGCAAGACAGGGGATCGTATGCCGCACCGAAGCGACGACGATCCCCAACTACGGTCAGCGCATTATCCTTTGCCGCAACCACGCAAAGAACCTGCCGCTGATGGCTGAGCGGACCCGCGTCGCAGCCCAGCGCGCTTTCATGGTTGAGCCGACGTGGCAATCGCAGACGATGTCGTGCAGCTGCCAGTCGTTCAGCTCGAAAAAGCGCCTTGCCTCACCGTATGTGTCGTCCTTTAAACCCGATGCGCGCAGCACTGGATCCTCGAAGGCGACCGAAATTGCCGTTCCCTCGCCCCGCATCAATGAACGTGCTTCAGGGTGCAGATGTTCGGTGCCTGCAAACGCCCCAAGGCATCGCTCGGGATTACGCTCCAGCAGTTCAGCCCAGCGCTCTATGCGCTGATTTCGTGTCATGGCGGAATAAGCAGCCGACGATTCAATCTTGGCGACGGCATGCAGTTGGTCGAGTGTTTGATGTTTCATGGCCAGCTCCTGTTGAGGCAGCGAAGCGCCCACGCCTTCAAGGGAATTACCGCGCGTTAATGCTTCGACAAGAGCGCCAGGCTGGAGAATTCGACACAACCGGATTGGGCCGGCGGGATCATAAACACGCCGGCTGCGTTCATCGACGGGGGCGCTTGTGACAAGCCACTGATCCGCGACGGGATGCATCCATGTTCATCCAGCCAATCGACTATTTCCTTGCCGTCTGGTTCGCTCTTGCCGCCGCCTCGACGCTTTATGTCGGCTTCGATCAATACCGCAACAATCCCGAACCGGTGGTGATGAAATGGGGCTTCATCCTGGTGACCCTCTATATGGGTCCATTGGGGCTGCTGCTTTATGTGCTTGCAGACAAGGAGCCACGTCCAGGCGAGCATGAAGACTTCACCAGGCCGCTGTGGAAACAGGGGGTCGGCTCGACCATCCACTGCGTTGCCGGCGATGCGACCGGCATCATTCTCGCCGCAGTCATCACGGCAACGCTTGGCCTGCCGATGTGGCTCGACCTCATCGTCGAATATCTGGCGGGCTTTGCCTTCGGCCTGTTCATCTTCCAATCGCTGTTCATGAAATCGATGATGGGCGGCACCTACTGGGAGAACGTGCGCAAGAGCTTCTTGCCCGAGTTCATCTCGATGAATTTCATGATGGCCGGCATGGCGCCCGTCATGAGCTTTCTGATGATGGGACGCGACATGCGCGCCATGGAGCCGACCGAGCTTTTGTTCTGGGGCGTGATGTCGATCGGCGTCATCGCCGGCTTCACGCTCGCCTATCCGGCCAATGTCTGGCTGGTCGCGCGCGGGCTGAAGCACGGATTGATGACGCAGCGCCCGCAGGCGAACGAAACGAGCAGTGGAGAGCCGACCGCCCACCAACAGCACGCTACGCATCACCCCAACGCCGGCGACGATCGACGAAGCCGCAACACCTCCCACAAGTCCAAACGCAGCGGCCATCAGATGGAGACGGACGCTACGACGCCGCAGATTGCGGCCCTCGGTATTGTGTCGGTGTTGGCGTTGGCGATCGGCATGGCCGCGCCGGCGAACTGGCTGAACCTGACGCTTTCGGCGCGTGACGTCGGCGGCGCGATCATGCCGCAAGGCATGATCATGGATCGCGACACGCCGGCGGAATCCATGCGTGACATGGCTGCAACCGATCCGCGTCGCGTTACCTCGTCCTATGGTCTTGCCGCCAAGGGCGACCAGGAACTGCCATTCCGTCTAGAGAACGGCGTCAAGGTGTTCGAGCTCAGTCCATCGGTGGTCCGCTGGCAGATCCTGCCCAACGTCGCGGTCGACGCCTATGCCTACAATGGCCAGATTCCCGGTCCGCGCATCCACATTCGCCAGGGCGATAAGGTTCGCATCGACGTCACCAACGACCTGCCCGAGGAAACCACGGTGCATTGGCACGGCATGATCCTGCCGAACCAGATGGATGGACCTGCCGAGATCACCCAGCCGCCGATCGAGCCTGGACAATCCTATTCCTATGCGTTCACCGCGACCCAGCACGGGACCTATTTCTATCATCCGCATGCCAAGCCGGACCGCACCCAGGCGCTGGGGCTTTATGGGGCGCTGATTATCGATCCCGCCAATCCTGCCGACGAGGTTCCGGCTGACCACGACTATGTCATCGAACTTCAGGAATGGCTGGTGCGCGATGGGCTGACTTATCCGTCGATGCCCATGGAAGGCGGCATGCCGAACTTCTTCACCATCAACGGCAAAGCCTATCCCGCAACCGACACCATTCCTATGAAGGTGGGCGAGACGCTGAAGGTGCGTTTCATCGGCACCAACAACGGCTTCGTCCATCCAATGCATATCCATGGCGGACCCTTCGAGGTCGTCGCCCGTGACGGTGAGACGCTTTCTCCCTCGGCACGCTTCCTAGCTGATACCATCAATGTCGGACCGGGACAGCGCTATGACGTCTTGTGGAAGGCGCTGCGTCCCGGCAAGTGGCTCATTCACTGCCACATCCCGCATCACACGACGAACAACAATGTCGAGGAGAAGGGCGGCGGCGGGCTGATGGTAGTCATCGAGGTCGGCTAGATCTGCCAACCCCTTGCGAATTTGCCGATGTCATCTGGAGGCCGCGTCGTTGCCAGCTACTTCTTGATAATGGTTCCGTTGCGCAAGTCGAATGCCTCGGTACCGCGAGCCTGGCGGTAGAAATCGTCCTGCAATTCGCCCCACTCGCCGAGAAAGGCGCCGCAATTGCTGCAATGAATTGGCGTCGATTCCTTGGCGTTGTCGGGAATGTCCATTTGGATAGTCCCACAAGCCTTGCAATCGAGTTTGTCGTCCAGCCGTCGTCCCATTTCCCAATGATTGCGCATTTTCGGCCATGAGCCAATTGTCGATTTCGTACCAAATCGCTTCAACCACCGGTGAGTCCTCCCGCCATGGCTCATCGGTCAATCGCGAGAGTCAAAAAGGACGGCCAGCCCCAGTTCCCGTGCCAACTCGACGATCGTCTCCATCAACTCATCGTCTGTATCCTGCAAATAAGGCGCGTCGCTGCGAGCGGCCTCTATCGCCGCTTTGACCGAAACGATGTCGCCGTATCGCGCACTTCGAAGCTCCTCTGCCAGAAACGCCTTGGCGGTACCGACAGGTCTTATTGCCCATCTGGCGATGCTCATGCGGCTCCCTCCCATGGTCACCTCTGCTTTATTTTGATCCTCTCCAAGGTGCAGATCAATCGATGGTACGATTCCGTACGCAACCGCTCAGCCGGTTGGGAGACAGCCATATGACGTCGTCTGGGCCATGGTTCGTTCGGCGTTTCCCCAGGGTGGGTCGACGCGAAATTGCCCAGTGTGACCAGCCACGCGGGAACCATCGCTCAGCATGGGGGTTTCCTTCAAAATCTCCCTCGAAGGATGCAAGGAGCGACCATGCGCATGTTGACGATAGCTGTCGCACTTTCCGGGGCGGTCATCATTCAGCCCGTCTACGCCCAAACTGTTGGACCGCAGCTTCCCCAGGTGACGCCACCGCAGGGCGAAGTGCAACCGGAGCAGGCGCTGCCAGATCCAGGCTCTGCTGATTTGAATTTCACCGGCGTTGCCATTGTCGCCGTCGAGGATCTGCCTGACGAAATCAAGGCGCAGGCGGATGCCGTGATCAATCAGACCAGCGCCGAAGATTTGCTACGCCTGCAAAACTCAGTCGATGCTTCGCCTCAAGCGACATCGGCCTTGAGGGCGAATGGGCTCAATTCCTCGCAGGTTGTCGCTGCAAACATAGATGGCGATGGCACCCTGACGCTGATCATTCAGACGACGACTTGAGGCGCCGAACCATTCGCATCACGCCTTGCCTCGACAGTCGCGGAGAGCAGCAATGGTCGAAGCCGCCGTTCGCAACTTCACCATCAATTTCGGGCCCCAGCATCCCTCGGCCCACGGTGTTCTTCGGCTGGTGCTCGAACTGGACGGCGAGATCGTCGAGCGTGCCGATCCGCATATTGGCTTACTGCATCGCGGCACCGAAAAGCTCATAGAGCACAAAAACTATTTGCAAGCGCTGCCCTATTTCGACCGGCTCGACTATGTCGCGCCGATGAACCAGGAGCATGCGTTCTGCCTCGCTGCCGAAAGACTGCTCGAAATCACCGTTCCAAAGCGTGGACAACTCGTCCGTGTTCTTTTTTGCGAAATCGGCCGGCTTCTGTCGCATCTCCTCAATGTCACGACGCAGGCAATGGATATCGGCGCGCTGACGCCGCCGCTTTGGGGGTTTGCGGAGCGGGAAAAGCTGATGGTTTTTTACGAGCGCGCCTCCGGCGCCCGCATGCATGCGAATTATTTCAGAATCGGCGGCGTGCACCAGGATATGCCTCCGAAGCTTCTCGACGACATCTGGGCTTTCTGCGATCCGTTCCTCAAAGTCTGTGACAACCTCGACGAATTGCTCACCGGCAGCCGTATCTTCAAGCAGCGCAATGTCGATGTGGGCGTAATCGGGCTGGAGGATGCCTGGGCCTGGGGATTTTCCGGCGTGATGGTACGCGGATCGGGCGCCGCATGGGATTTGCGCAAGGCACAGCCATACGAATGTTACCCGGACATGGATTTCGACATTCCCGTCGGAAAGAACGGAGACTGCTATGACCGCTACCTGGTCCGCATGGAGGAGATGCGCCAGTCGGTGCGGATCATGAAGCAATGCCTGGAAAAACTGCGGTCACCCGAAGGCCAGGGGCCGGTCGCGCTTCCAAACCAGAAGATCACGCCGCCGCGGCGCGCCACGATGAAACGCTCGATGGAGGCGACCATCCAGCATTTCAAACTTTATACCGAGGGGCATCGCGTGCCGGCCGGAGAAGTCTACGCCGCGGTTGAAGCGCCAAAGGGAGAATTCGGTGTTTATCTGGTTTCCGACGGGGGCAATGTCCCTTACCGGTGCAAGATACGCGCGCCATCCTTCGCCCATCTGCAGGCGATGGATTTCCTGTCTCGAGGGCACATGATCGCCGACGTTGCCGCCATCATCGGATCGCTCGACATCGTGTTTGGCGAGATTGATCGTTAGCCGTCCGAAGGTGTGCTTTGCCCCGCGATGAAGGTGTGCTTTGCCCCGCGATAAAGAAACTCCCCTTCGTCCTACGCGTGGATGGGAGGCTCTTCATTCTCGTCGGGATTGGGCAGCGGGGTCTCGTCCGGGAGCCTTTCCGGTTCGGGTTCCTCGATCGGCTCGGGCTTCCATGTTGGAGGGGGCACGGGAACATCGCGATTTGGGTCTGGCTGTCTTGGCTGTGGCATCGAACTATCTCCGTTCAGTCGGAACAACTCGTGCGCCGTGGCATGGTTCCTGGCAGAATCCAGCGAGATCGTTACGCCCTCGGGACACGAGTATGTTGGTCCGCCCAGGTGAAGGCGCAAAAGTTGCAGATCGTTCGGAACCGGTCGGATTTTCGAGCCGTTGTCGTCGACAGGGATCAAGGAGAAGCGCGATGAAGGACAAGGAAGGAAATATCGACCATACATTGCCGCAGGTCGCCATCGACGATCAGCAGGTGCGACAACTGGCGGCCACGACCGATTTGCCGTCCAGGCAGGCTCGCGAACTGGTGCGCCGTCACGGCAACGACCCCCGGAAGCTGGAAGAGTTGGCGAAATCGATCAACGCCACCAATTGAGTCAAGGCCAATGGACACCACGGCGCATGCCGCTGGCGTCAGATTTCGAGCAAGGCGTAGGGGCGGCCGCTTGGCTTGGCCACATGCATGGCGACGTTGTAGACCTTGGCTCCGCCAGGTGTTTGACCTTCGTAAGAACCGCGATGTGCATGACCGTGCACGACAGCACTAACCTGGAATCGATCGATCGTCTCCGCCAGGCGTGAAGAGCCCAGAAATGGAAATATCTCCGGCGGTTCTCCCGCGACTGTGTCGGCAATTGGCGCGTAGTGGAGGATCACCAGTGTGCGCTTCGCCCGCACCTGGCGCATCGCATTTTCAAGTCGCATTGCCTCGTTCACGCTTTCCGCGACCATCGTCTTGATCGCCGGTTCACCGAATGAGCCGAGCATGCGTGAGCCGAAGCCGCCTATGAATCCCTTCACGCCGACAAAACCCACCTCCTCGATTTCAACTGCCTGCCCGTCGAGGAGATGAACATGCGCCTGGCGCAGGATCTTCGTGACGTCTTCCACCGCACCAGACTCGTAGTCATGATTGCCGAGCACCGCCACGACCGGGATCGAGCAGTTGCGCAGATCCTCGGCCAGCATCTCCGCTTCACGAGGCTTGCCGAGATTGGTCAGATCTCCCGTGAGAACGAGAATGTCGGCTTCGCTCGATATCTCGCCGAAGAGGTCGCGATACGAGGTTTGCGCATCTTCCCGCACATGGAGATCCCCGACCGCGGCAACTTTGAGCGCGCGTGCGCCCTCCTTGGGCGCGCTGCTCTTGACGGGATCAGCCATCACGGAATTCTCCCACACCACCGACGCCGGCGAAGCCCCATTCCTTGACGTCGATTTCGTAATCGGTTTGCGAAAGCAGCCGCCCACGGCAGATCTTCATCCTTGGAGACGGCAACTGCCGTTGCTTGGCGAGGCGGTCGAGCAATTCATCGAGCAGCCACGCCGGGATATGATCGCGCTCGCTCGGATAGATCCACCTGAAATTGATAAGCTGCATCAACAGAACCTCCCAGTGAACCTCCAGATAAGAAAGCAGCCGGTGCCAATCG
The DNA here is from genome assembly GCF_004023165.1 of Mesorhizobium sp. M7A.F.Ca.MR.176.00.0.0. Taxonomy (NCBI): domain Bacteria; kingdom Pseudomonadati; phylum Pseudomonadota; class Alphaproteobacteria; order Hyphomicrobiales; family Phyllobacteriaceae; genus Mesorhizobium; species Mesorhizobium sp. M7A.F.Ca.MR.176.00.0.0. Next base: position 51,139 of record NZ_RZTC01000039.1, read on the forward strand.
ATCTGATCGCCCGCCTTGAGAATCGTATGAGCGATATCGGCGCCATCGTGTCGCCCTCTGTCCTGGATAAAGCATTTGGACCAGATGAGTTCGGTCGGGCCGATGATCCGCACCCTGCTGCCCAACAGCTCTGTTTGGCGGGCGTGTTCCAGCCACAGGTCGCCAACAGGCACCGTGCCGTTAGCCGAGCCGAATATGACGTCGAAGAAATGCGTGCCCTTGAACACCTTGCCGAGCCACCGGTCATCCTCGATTTCGACGGCATATCCAAGCTGCTTGAAATGGGCCAGGATCCGCGCGTAGTCGCCTGCCTTGCAGAAGATATCGAGGTCCTTGGTCTGGCGGGTGACACCCGTATAAGCGCTTACCGCGTAGGTCCCGGCGACCAGAAAGGGTATGTCGGTGGCGGTAAGCTCACGGATTGCTTCCGTGTAAAATACCTCCGCCTCGGCATTTTTGAGCGTCGGCGCCGCTTTTGCATCGATCTTGGGAAGCGAGACCAGAACGTTTTCAGGCAATGGACCATTGGTCATGAAACGATGACTCCGAATCCGGCAACCGGCAGTCGCCCGCTGTGGTAACAACGTGAACCTCGCCTGGTTCCGCTATCAGGCGACCAGCCAAGGTTCATTCTCGTCACGTACTGGAAATTTCGGGATCGCGCCTGCCGAC
>NZ_RZTC01000039.1:51820-54166 GCF_004023165.1 Mesorhizobium sp. M7A.F.Ca.MR.176.00.0.0
ACATTGCCCTGCCGACGCAAGCCGCCCCAACGTCCTCGCCGGCAGCGCAATGTCGCCTCGAAATCGGCGCATGCCACCGCCAATGCCCCGTTGGCCCAAATTTGAAACACCAGGTGGGTGATCGATCTCGATTGTTTTAGAGTTTATTGGGCTTACCCGATCGGCACAAAGCTGAAGCCGGGGCGCTTGACTTAACCGCACCCGATCGGCGTGCGCTAAGCATCATCAGGATCCATCAAGGCATGACCCCCTCGCCTCCCTTTCTCGGCTTTCCAGACCGTCTCGCAGATGGTCACATGCCCCGCGCGGTGATCTTCGGGGCCGGTCACGGCAGCACTTATCCCGGCAAGGACAGCCGCGGCCACGCCTTGGCGGCGGATGCCATCCGCGCTGCGAGCCAGGACGACGCCACGTTCGTCGGGCACTGGGATTTCGATCTCGGCGGTCCGCTGTTCGACGGCAAGCCGGTGTCTTGCATCGACGCCGGCGATATCTTGACCACCATGCATGACAATGCCGGCAACAGGGTCAGGATCGAGGCAAAAACGTGCGAGATCCTGGCATTGCCGGCCGTGCCGATCCTGATCGGCGGCGACTGTTCCATGACCATTCCCTTCCTCGCCGGCTTTGCGGAGCACGGGCCGGTCTGGGTCCTGCAGATCGACGCCCATATCGACTGGCGCGACGAGGTGTATGGCGAACGCCACGGCTATTCGAGCCCGATGCGCAGGGCGAGCGAGATGCCGCATGTAGCAGGCATGGTGCAAGTCGGCCTGCGCAGCGTCGGCAGCGCACGCATCACCGAGATCGAAGCGGCACGGCGCTATGGCAGCCACTTCGTGACCGCCCGCGAGGTTCACGCTCAGAGCGTCGAAGCCGCGCTCCGGCATATTCCGGAAGGCGCGCGGGTTGTCGTCACCCTCGACTGTGACAGCCTCGATCCAAGCATCATGCCGGGCGTGGCGGCGCGTACACCCGGCGGCCTCACCTACACGCAGGTGATCGACCTGATCGCCAGCCTCGGCAGACGGGCCCGGATCGCAGGGTTCGACCTTGTCGAGTTCTATCCTCCGGCCGATATCGACGGCCTGTCAGCGCTGACCGCCGCGCGCCTTCTCGTCAATGTGGTCGGCACCGTCGTCCGGCAGGTTTGATGTCAAAACCCTGCTCTTCGCCGCAGACCGGCCCAAAAGCGCGTGAGGGAGCTCGCGGTTGAAATGCCCTTTTCCACACCTGAGTACTCGATCCGGCCGGCTCGTCGCTCCAGACCAAGTTGAAAGCAATGCCCTTGAGCCCAAGTTCCCCGATCCGGCGTACGATCGTCTCCTGCAGATAGATATCGGATATTCGCACCCCATCGGCACGCTCGGGCAGCTTGAATATCTCGGTACCGCCGATTGCGTCCGCTCGAAGGACGAGGCTTTCGATCACCATTATGCCGCCATCGTCAAAGCGAACGATCTTTGAACGTTCCTCATCCAGCGCATCGATCACGGTGGTGACATTGAAGAGCGATATTGGCTCGTCAGCACGAAGCGGCAGGAATTCACCGTACGGTTCGAGGGTTGGCCGAAGCAACTTCAACGCCCTCGCCCGCGGGATGAGCACATGCTCGCCAAGCCATGGAAAATCTGAATATTGCCGGAGCGTACCGTCGTCGTGTTCGCACAGGATCTCCATCCCGGGCGGATGCCATTGTCTCTGCTTCCGGCCGCAGAGCGTCGAAAACAGCTGGTAGTCGTCCGCCTGTCGAGGAAGGACCCATTCCTGTCCTTCGACCACGCTCAGGACATAGATATTCATCCGATCCCCCGCACATCATTGCCTTGGTAGGCTCGGCCTGCTGCGCGGCTCTTCGCGCGCGTTCTCACCGCTGGTCCGCGACAGCCGTTTGCGGCACCGGCGGCAATTCGGGTGCATCCATCCCCTTGAAAGGGTCACGCCAGGGGCCGATGTCTTCAAGCCGACGGTACCAGCGGCTGACAGAGGAATAATCGTCGAGCGGCAATCTGGCGGCATCGTTGAACGGCAGAAAGGTCGCCATTCGAAAATCGGCATAGGAAACCGAATTCCCGACCAGCCACTGCCGCTCGGCAAGCACGGCGTCGAGTATTGCCGCGGCCGTATGGAATTGGTTTAGGCCCTCCTCCACCCGCTTCTGATCGATCGGGCCGATGCCGTACCGCTGTTTGGTCCCACGTTCGAAATGCACCGTGTCGCAAGCGAGTGCGAAGTGCTCCTTGCCCCAGCTCAGCCAGCGGATCATCTCGGGTTCGTCATCGCCGCTGCGCCAGAAATCCGAATGCGCATCGCGCGAGAGCCGGCAGGCTATGGCGTCTGCCTCCC
>NZ_RZTC01000040.1:0-53874 GCF_004023165.1 Mesorhizobium sp. M7A.F.Ca.MR.176.00.0.0
CCTGAAGCAAAACAGGTTGCCCCCAAGGGGATTATGTTTGAGGACCTCCTGCACCCGTAGCGCCAATGATGGAAAGCCACATCTCATGTCGGTGTAGCCTGTGGCTAACCACACACGCACGCCTTCTGTCGGGATCATCGCAGCATTTCCAGCCCCTGCAAGATCCGCATCAGGACACCTACGTCAACAGTGGTCAATGATCACACGCCGGCCGTTGGCCCCGACGATTTCCATCCGGCCACCGGTAGACACCGCTTGGCTGGTCGTAGCTGGTACTTCAGAGTGCGATCGCTCAGGAGCCGGCTCTTCCAGCTCTACATCGTGCAGGCTGGGACCGACAACACCCATGTCGATGAAGGCGATCGGTGGGGGCTCGGGCAGCGGGTTGGACCGGCCCAATCGCCCTTGCTGGGCTTGCTTCATCCAGATGAACAAGTGGTTCGCGTTCATGTCGTGACGCCGCGCCACAACCGACACCGGATCGCCGGACTCCTGCACCTCACGCACGACCGCCAGCTTCTGCTCGACCGTCCAGGAGCGGCGCGTCCGCTGTCGTTCCGCACCCGGCGGCAGCGGCACAGCCGCGGGCGTGCTCGCTTCCACCGTCGACGGCTGCTCCATAGCCAGATACTTCATTCGCCAAGTGTCCACTTAATCTAAGCGGACACTAACGCCTCAAGGTACGCGTCAGTAGGCGGCCTTCATCGTATGAATACCGAACTTATTCGGTCAAGCGCAATCATCGGGTCGGCGTAAGCTTTCTCGACGAAGGCGCCAAAGGTCTCGACGTCCCTGGATCAGGTTCGGCGTCGCCGCTTACCATGTAGCACTGGGGTGACCTCTTGGCCGCGCTCACCGCGCGCCGGTATTCGTCCACTAGCTCAAGACAGTCACGAACCAACGCTACGATGTGCCGGGGCCGCTTGCGGCGGCCAAGATCCTGAAGGCCGAACCCAGAAGAACTCCTCGTTGTTGGCAAGCAGGATGAGGGATCCTTAGGCGGCGATGCAGAAGCTGGCTATGATTAAGCAGGAGGCCTCGACAAGGTCCGGTAGCCTCTCCTCGATGGAGGCGACATCATTTTTGAGCCTTGGTCAAGTTGTTCCGTTCGAGGGTCATCAGACGAACGATAGTACGTGCGGCGGGAACGTAGCCAAGACCGCTTACAGCTTTTTCGGCACATCTTCGTCGGGCTTTCGCGCGACGGCGGCTGACTCATCCACGACAATAAGACGCGGAATAAAGCCGAAACACCTGTCGCGTTTTCGTCAGCTCAACGTCCGCAAGTTAGACGACGGGCATTGTCCCGCCTAGCGCATCGCGCTCGTCAGGACCGGCATGAACGCGCCATTCAATGCGATCGGGGAAAAGCGAAAAGATGCCGGTGGCAAGAGTCTGGGAAGTACCTGAACCGTTCTTATAGATCGGGACGGTCTCGTCAAACAGCACCACCTCTGCGCCCGGAGTGTGCGCGTGTTCCGCAATCATCCGGTCGGCCGCTTCCTGTCGATCGCGCGACGAAGGGGAGATCGTCTGCCCCAGACCGTCGAATTCCCGCGAAAGTAAATGGTTTGCGTGGGCAAGCGGCGAGACAGCTTCCCGAAAGACGCAACCTGAGGCCGGCGCCTCGACAGAGACGAGCCGGCCCGTCTTCGCCTCACCAAGATTGTGATGATAGCCGCTGGCGCGGTCCCTGCGTTTCAGAATTTCGATCGCGTCGTCCAACCCTCTCGCGCTTAGGATCGCGCGGCAGATGATTTCCCGCGGCACGCCAGCTTTGAAATCATCGGGCGTGACGTTGTTATTGGCTTGGACGAGCCCGGCTTCGTTCAATCCGAAGTATGTCGGCAGCACGCCGGGCGTCATGAAACCGCTCCAAGCCGGGCCCTCGTCGGGTTCAACCTCGACCCAGAGACAGGTGCCGAGAAATACCGCCGGGCCGTCTTCGTTATGGGCAATGATCGCCGGGCCATCACCGTCGGATGGGATCAGGAGCGAAGTGCAACCTGTGGTCGCGGCGTTTCTCGTCTCCAGGGAAACATTTTCGGGAAGGGGCAGGTCGGCGTCGCAGATCTTGAGAAAGATGGTTTCGAAGTCCTGCCCGGAGCCTGCGGCAATTCCCTCGATCTCGCGCACATATTGAGGATAGGCCGCGCGGGCCGCCGCTTCAAGATTCTTCACATAGTCCGATCCGCGCCAGCAAGCGTCCAGGGCCTGGTAGTACTCAGTTCGAAAGCCGTGCTCGAAGAAGGTGGAGGCGGTAGCCTGACCGATCGCTACGCCGATCGAGAAGGCATCTCCCTTCGCGCGGACGCGTTGGATGGGATTCTTGGACATTTTTTACATCTCCTCGCTTATTAGTTGATGATTGCACCGGGCCGTGCGATCCGCTGGGGTCCGACCTGATCAGCGAAGAAGGATCGCCGCGTCAAAAGCCGTATTGTGTCCGGAACATCTACGACGACCTGGAAGCCGGCCTTCTGGTATATTATTGCCAGTGCCGGCGGATGGTAGAGCTATCAAGGTTAAACGTACGGGTCGTCTCACAGCCTCCTGCCCTTGGGCTGGCTGACAACCTTTCTCGTGCGCATGTTTCCCCACGGACTTCTCCTTTTTCTTCTTCCTGCCTAACTTGACACGATGTTCCGTGTTCGTGTCAGCCGTACGCTGGAGATGTCCGATCGGATGAAGGCGTCTGTGGCCTGCCACGGGACTGAGCAGAACTAGCTGCCGCAGCGGGCTGGGTTGTGATGTCTGTGGCCGGAGCGCGTACATGACAGGCCACGACGCGCCCATCTGGCATTGGCACCAAAGGCGGCACTTCGATGCGGCACCGCTCGATTGCAAGCGGGCAGCGGGGATGGAACGCGCATCCCTTTGGCGGATTGATCGGGCTTGGAACCTCGCCCTCGACGGGCGCCTCCAGCCGAACCCGCGTCGGATCCGGCACTGGTGCCGCCGCGATCAGCGCCTCGGTGTAGGGATGGACCGGCTTCGCGAACAGCGCCTCGCTCGGGGCGAGTTCCACGATCCGCCCCAGGTACATGACGGCAACGCGATGCGCGATATGCTCCACGACGCCGAGGTCATGCGAGATGAAGACGAAGGCGATGCCCATCTGCTGCTGGAGATCCAGAAGCAGGTTCAGGATCTGCGCCTGCACGGAGACGTCAAGGGCTGACACCGCCTCGTCGGCGATGATGAGAGAGGGGTTGAGCGACAGGGCGCGTGCAATGCCGAGCCGCTGGCGCTGACCGCCCGACAATTCGGACGGGAGCCTGTGCATCATCTCGGGCGACATTCCGACTTTTTGGAGAAGGTCCGCGGCGAGCGCGTTGCGCTGCTTGCGGCTGAGGCGCTCAAAATTCTCGACGGGTTCGGTGATAATTTGCCCGGCCGTGAGGCGCGGATTCAGCGACGAGTAAGGATCCTGAAAGACCATCTGCATCCGACGGCGCCACGCGTGAAGCGCGTCCTTCTTGAGACCCGCAATATCCGTCCCGTCGATCAGCACGCGGCCGCCCGTCGGCTCGACGAGCCGCATCAGGAGCCGAGCGACAGTCGACTTGCCGCAGCCGGATTCGCCGACGATGCAAAGCGTCTCGCCCGCCTCGACGGAAAAGGATATATCTTCCACCGCCCGGATCACTGACACGCTTTTCTTGAAGATTCCTGCACCAAGCGGATAATGCTTGGTCAGATTTTCGACCTTCAGCAAAGGACCGTTCATGCGCCCATCACCTCTTCGGCGCGCCAGCAAGCCGCGCCGTGGCCCGACCCGACATCTCGCAGGGCAGGTGTCTTCTCGCGGCAAATGTCGATCGCAAACGGGCAGCGTGGTGCAAAGCTGCAGCCGACGATGGGCTCGCGCAGGCTTGGCACGATGCCGCGAATCTCCGGGAGGCGGCGCTGTCGGCCGCGCCGCGGATCCGGCACCGATCGCAAGAGGCCCTGCGTGTAGGGGTGCGCCGGATGCGCAAACAAATCTATGACGTTTGCTTGCTCGACGATCCGGCCGGCATACATCACAATTACGCGTTGGCATGTCTCGGCGACGACGCCGAGGTCGTGCGTGATGAACATCACGGCCGTTCCCGTGCGTTCTTTCAGATCGACGATCAGCCGCAGGATCTGCGCCTGGATGGTGACGTCGAGGGCCGTGGTTGGCTCGTCGGCGATCAATAGTTCTGGTGAGCAGGCGAGAGCCATTGCGATCATGGCCCGCTGGCGCATGCCGCCCGACATTTCGTGGGGATAGTTGTTGACGCGCCGTTCCGGATCAGCGATGCGGACGAGACGGAGCATCTCTTCGGCTTTCTTCATGGCCGCCGGGCGGGAAGCCTTGGTGTGGATCTGCACCGCCTCGGCGATCTGGTGGCCGACAGTATAGACCGGGTTCAGACTCGTCATCGGCTCCTGAAAGATCATGGCGATCTGGTCGCCGCGGATCTTCCGCATCTCCCGATCGGACAGTTCAAGGATGTCGCGTCCGTGAAAGCGGACCTCGCCGCCGACAGTCCTGGCGGTCAGCTTCGGCAGCAGGCGAAGGATGGAAAGAGCTGTAACGCTCTTGCCGCAGCCGGATTCACCGACGACGCCGAGCGTTTCGCCTTTCTTTACCTGGAAGCTGATGCCGCCCAGCGCGCGAGTGACGCTCTCTTCGCCGTAAAAGTGCGTCTCAAGGTCTTGGACGTCGAGAAGCACGTCATTCCCTGCGGTTTGATGCATCTGCATGTCAGCGCCTCCGCTTCGCGCGGGGGTCGAACAGGTCGCGCAGGCCATCCCCGAGCAGGTTGACTGCAAGCACCGTGACGGCAAGGCAGATACCAGGGGCGAAGATCGTCGATGGGGCGATAGCGAGATACAGTCGAGAGCTTGAGATCATGTTGCCCCAGCTGGGCGTCTCGGGCGGCACGCCCACGCCGAGGAAGCTCAGCCCCGCCTCTGTCAGAATCGCATCTGCGCAGACTATGGCGCCCTGCACCATAAGCGGTGGAATGGTGCTCGGCAGAATATGCCGCCATAGCACTTTCGGCAGGCGCGCGCCGCCGCAGAGGGCGGCTTCCACATAAGGACGCTCGCGAACGCCCAAAACCACCGAACGGACTAGCCGCGTGACGCTTGGCAGCTGGGGGATCGTGATGGCGACGATGAGAATGCCTATCCCGGGACCCGTCAGAGAAATAAGGGCGATGGCGAGCAGAATGGTCGGGATCGACATCAGGCCGTCCATGACCCGCATTACGATATTGTCGAAGCTGCGGACATAGCCGGCAATGACTCCGATAAGAAGCCCGCCTAGAGCCGCGCCCACCGCCGACGTCAATCCCACCAAAAGTGAGATCCGGGCGCCGAACACTGTTCGTGCAAAGACGTCACGGCCGAGATTGTCAGTGCCAAACCACGCCTCCGAGGAAGGCGCCTGAAGCCGTTTGAATGGATCCAAGTTCAATGGATCCCCGGCGTAAAGCGGGGCAGCGATAGCTACAACGATCAACAGAGCTAACAGGCCGCCGCCTATCACGACTAGCGGATTCCGCCTCGCCAGACGGGGAAGGTCAGATAGTCGCCAGCGTCCCGTCGGAACTGTTTCAACTGGCGCGGAGAGTATCGTCATATCAGTACCGGATCCGAGGGTCGACGAGCGTATAAGAGAGGTCGATCGCAAGATTGATAATGACGTACAGCCCGGAAACGAGGATGAGCACGCCTTGAATGATGGGATAATCGCGGTTGTTGATCGCATCGACCACCAAACGACCGACACCAGGTATGTTGAAAACCGTTTCCGTGATGACAACACCGCCAATCAGACCTGCGAAACTTAAGCCGATCACGGTGAGGATCGGGACACCTGCATTCTTCAGTGCGTGGTGGAAAAGCATAGAATAGGATGACGCGCCCTTGGCAGCGGCTGTTCGCATATAGTCTTCCGACAGCACTTCGAGCATGCTCGCCCGCGCGATCCGAGCAATAAAAGCAATGTAGGGAACGCTCAAAGTCACAGTCGGCAGGATCAGATGCACAAGCCAGGGCCCTAAGCCATGGTCGATAGGCTGGTATCCTTGGACGGGCAGCCAATGTGCTCTGATAGAGAACACGTATATGAGAAAGAAGCCGACGACAAACACCGGGACAGAAAAACCAAGTGTCGCGAATGCCGTCAGGATGCGATCAACAAGACCGCTCGCTCGCCACGCGGCAAGGATGCCGAAGGAGACCCCAATCGTCACCGAAAGGAGCATCGTCAGGATCGAAATCGAAATTGTCGGTTCCAGCCGCTGCGAGATCAGCCCGAGAACGGATCCCCCCGTGAAAATCGAGTGCCCGAGGTCGCCGCCGAGGATGCTGAGGGCCCAATTCACGAACTGGACCGGCAGCGGATCATTGAGTCCCAACTGCTCGCGGATGCCAGCAATCTGATCGGCCGTGGCCGACCTGCCGGCGATCATGGCCGCCGGGTCACCCGGTGCTAGCCTCAGCAACAAGAAGACAAAGATCCCGACCATCGCCATGACGGCGATGGTCGAGAACATCCTGCGAAGGATATAGGCAGGCATTACGCCCCGGCCTTCTGCATGTTCCACATCGGCATGCCGTATCCGCTCGTGACGTCGAGGAGCCCGGTTAGAACCTTGCGGCGCGCAATCGGCGAGACACTTTGACCCAGTTGAACGTGGCCGACGAAGTCCCACCATATGTGTTGCATCTTGCGGGCTAAAGCTTTGCGCTCTTCGAATGTTTCGACGTCCGCCCATTTGGCCCTGAGAGCCTCGTATTCATCGTTCTTCGGCCAACCAAACCAGGCCTTGTCGCCGTTCGCGAGCAAGGGAGCAGTGCTGATGGGGTTGCCGAGGCTGAAATCGGGATAGGTCGTAATGAAGATGTTCCAGCCGCCATTCTCGACCGGGCCCTTATTCGTTCGTCGCGAGGCAAGTTCTGCAAAGGCCATTGACTGAAGCTCAGCTTTGATCCCAATCTTCCGCAATGAGTCCACTAGCAGCAAGGAGGTATTGTTGCCGTCACCCCAATCCGTAGGTTGCAGAATGACGACCTTCTCGCCCGCATACCCAGCCTCATCGAAAAGTTGCTTGGCCTTTTCCGGGTTGCCCCCCTTCTTATACCATCCCGTATTTTCGTCATTTGTGTAGGGGCTGGTATTTCCAAATATCGAAGTGGCAGTGTGGCCGTATTTTGGATCCGAATTTACGACATGCAAAAAGGCCTCCTGGTCGATCAGGTGAAGCATTGCTTGACGCGCCTTCACGTTGTCGAACGGCGGCTGCAGGAAATTCATGCGCATGAAAAATAGTTGGCCAGACTTTAGGATGACGTCAAGAGCAAGATTGGGATCGGCCTCGATTACGCTGTAAAAATCTTGGGGCGGGGTCAGGAGATCTACTTCTCCTGCCTGTAAGGCGGCGAGAGCCGTCTGGCTATCGTTAAGATGCTCCCAAACGACCCGATCGACATTGACAATCTTGCCGCCGGCCAGTCCGTCGGCCGGCTCGCTGCGCGGTACGTATTTATCATTGCGGTCGTAGGTGATGCTCGCGCCTGGCTTCGCAAGAGCCTCGTTGAACTTAAACGGCCCAGAGCCGATGTTTGAGGTCACCTGCTCGGTTGCCGGACGATCCGCGTCCTTCGCGCGCATGACAGCGAGATAAAGTCCGCCTGCCATCAATTCGCGCAGTAACCCCAGCGGCTCCTTTAAAGCGATCCTGAAGGTCTTCTCGTCGATTTTCGAGACATCCTTGGCCCTCTCCATAATCAGTTGTCCACCTGCATCGGCTTGGCCCCAGCGGCGGATCGAAGCGACACAATCGGCCGCCGTGACGGGAGTACCGTCGTGGAAACTTAGGCCATCCCGGAGCTCAAATGTGTAAGTCCTCTTGTCGTCGGAAGTGCCCCACTTCCCAACCATTTGCGGCTGCGGCACAAGTTTGGAATCGAACGAGAACAAGGTGTCGTAGACTGCCAGACCATGACTATAGACAATGTCCAGCGTCGATACGATGGGATCGTAACCACGAAGGGCCTCCGTCACCATGCGGACTGTCCGAGCGTCGGCGGGCGACGTCTGCGCCCGAAGGATCGACGGGAAAGACAAAGCGGTACCGGCCGCTATCCCAGCCTTGATAACTTCGCGTCTAGATATTGTCATGTTCCTACTCCCCTTTTTCTAGTTTTGACATCCTTGGTTGATCGATTACGTGGTCAGCGCTGGCTCACCAAGTCACGCGGCACGGGACCGTCACGAGAGCAATAACACTAGGTCAGGAGACATGCAACAAGTGTTTTGCCACTGACACGTATGATCCGTGCGTTTCGCAGGGGCCCTGACAGTGAAAGGTCGTCGAGGACTTATTTTAGGGCCACGTTTTCAGCCAAGACGATTTCATAGAGTGCGTAGCAGGATCCCCCGGCCGCGGCCTCGGGCTCTTGTGTTGGGGCTACATCATACGAAGGGTCTGAGGAAGTTTGCCGCCGGGTTACTATCACTCACGAGTTGGCCTTATTTTGCGCTGGAGGATTGGGTCAGCCCGCGCCAATGCGGGTTCGCCCGGCGTGGACGGTCTGACCTTTGCCCGGATCGAGGCTGAAGGTGTAGAGGGTAGCTGGAGGGTCTGGCCGTAGCCGGTGCGCGGGGGCGGTGAACGCCCGCTCGGCATCCCGACTATTCGGGATCGGGTGGTCCTACGGCCGCCAAGCTACCAAGCTGCCAAGCTGCCAAGCTGGTCCTGGAACCGATATCGAGGTCGACTTCGAGGATAATGCCTATGGCTATCGGCCCAAACGCAGTGGCACCGACGAGGGCGCCGATCTTGAACAGTTTGTGGCGGATGGTGCCGCAACTGGCGCTCGCGAATTGGGTGAAGCGCAGCCCGATGTGGCGCAATGCGCATAAGACAGCTCAAGTTGTCGTGTCCCGATTTTCTTGTTGTGATAAGCATCCCCTAACACGCCATCTTCGCTCGGGATTAATCAGAAGCTCATTTTGTCACAGACTTGATCGCGAATTAGGAGTGATTACTCGCGTCTCGAGTCACTATTTTCATTTCCTTGAAGAGGCAATCGGATGTTTCGAGACGAAGGACCCGATTGTGCGTGGGCATTGATATCTGAAAGGTGAGCGTCAAATTGAAGGAGGTTCTCACGCGCGACATCCGAACTCCGCCCAGCAATAAGAGCGCCGAGAACCTCGGCTACAGCGAATGCCGGAGTCATTGTATGGAAAAATGATGGACTCTTAGTTTGTACAATAACTACATCGTCTGCGATGCGCGCAAGTGGAGACACTTCACTATCGGTGACAGCAACAACGGGAATACGGTGGCGGCGCGCGTATTCTGCAATTTCTAAAGTAACGCGGGTGTATGGAGCAACACTTACTGCCAAAAGCACATCCTGTTCAGCTGCGCGGGATAAGGCATCAGATCCTGTTCCTCCGACGGCGTCGAGTAAAACCGATTTGTCTCCTATCATCGATAGTATATAGCTGAAATGCCACGCAATCGAATGACTCGACCTTAAACCAATGCAAAAGGTCAGGCGCGAAGCCGCAATGCGCCTTGCGGTTGATACAATCGCATCAAGCTGCGTGGAATCGGCCAATTGAGCAATCTCAGCGGCTTGGGCACGGAGGATTTCGCGAGCAAGCCCATGGTCACCCTTCCGTCGCTGTGCAATAGCTTGAGCGCTGGCCTTGCCGGCAAACCCGGATTCCCCGCCGCGCAGGGCGTCAGCATAAAGCGCGCGAAATTCATCATAGCCTGCGAGGCCAAGATGCTTTGCCAGCCGGGTCATTGTCGATGGCTGAACGCCGGCTATTCTCGCTTGATCGCGCATGGACAGAAGTGCGACGTCATGAGGCTGGTCGATGATGTATCGTGCCGCCAGCTTGAATTGCTCCGACATTGTATCGAAGTCTTTGATTAGTCGGTCAGATAAGGGTCCGTGAGCCATATACCGTTGATAGCTTAGCAAGCTGCGTCATGCAACAGATGTTGCGTCGCAGATCCATTCATACTCGTGTTCCCTCGCCTCTCCGGTTTCAGTCGAAGAAATTTCCTGGGCACCTAAGATCGGCTCCATCGTGCGTCGATCGATTCATGAATGGGTGTCGTGAAACACATGTTGCATTGTGGTCAAACTTTGCTATTTTGAATTTCAGTAAGCCAGTTCTGGGCCTCATTGGATGGACGGATGTCGGCTCCCAATCAATATTCCCAGGAGAAAACACGAAGTGTATGCAACGTCTCAGCTACCGATGCGGATCGGCAAAAGTCAGTCTCGACATACTTCTTCTCAAGCTGAGAGAGGTGCATGATGCAGGTTGGTTCCGCAGGCTTTCTCGAAAGCGTCGACCAGAACTTCCGACATGCCATGTCTTTCCTGGATCTGCCGGAGGGTCTCGCAGAACGGATCATCCAGTGCAACTCGACCTATACGGTCCGGTTTGGTGTTCGGCTGCGCGGCCGCATGTACAGCTTCATTGGCTGGCGTTCGGTCCACAGTGAGCACTGCGAACCGGTCAAGGGCGGCATCCGTTACGCCTCCAATGCCGATGCCGAGGAGGTCGAGGCGCTTGCTGCTTTGATGACGCTGAAGTGCTCGCTCGTCGACGTTCCCTTCGGTGGTTCCAAGGGTGCACTTAAGATCGATCCGCGCGAGTGGACAGCGCAGGAACTCGAGCGCATAACCCGCCGCTTTACCCAGGAACTCAACAAGCGCGGCTTGATCGGTCCGGGCGTCAACGTTCCGGCTCCCGACATCGGCACCGGCGAACGTGAAATGGCCTGGATGATGGACGAGTTCCGCCGAGCCAATCCGACCGACGTCGTCAACGCACGCGCCTGCGTCACCGGAAAACCCTTGTCTAAGGGCGGCATTGCCGGGCGGACGGAGGCAACCGGCAGGGGTGTGCAATTCGCCATTCAGAGCTTCCTGCGCGACACCCGCACGCCCGGTCTCGACGGCCGGCGAGATCTCAAAGGAGCCTCCGTCGTCGTCCAGGGCTTCGGCAATGTCGGCTTCCACGCTGCCAAGTTCTTGTCGGAAGAGGACGGTGCGCGCGTCACCGTCGTTGCTGAACGCGATGGCTATGTGGCCAATCCCGAGGGCTTGTCGGTTGAGGCGCTGAAGCAGCATCAAATCCGCACCGGCAGTATTCTGGGCTTCGAAGGCGCCAAGTCCTTCGCCGACAGTATGACTGGCATCGAACAACCTTGCGACGTTCTCATCCCTGCGGCGATGGAGAACGCCATCCATGCCGAGAACGCGGAGCGCATCAAGGCGCACCTCGTCGTCGAGGCCGCCAATGGGCCAGTTACCTTCGATGCTGACAAGATCCTCCGCTCCCGCGGTGTGACCATCCTTCCGGACCTCTATGTCAACGCCGGCGGGGTCGTTGTCAGCTACTTCGAGTGGGTCAAGAACCTGACCCATATTCCGTTCGGGCTGATGGAGCGGCGGCGGCGCGAGCGGCGCAACCAGACGATAGCTGCTGCACTCGAACGGATGACCGGCAAGGAGTTCCCGGCCGACATTCGAGACGAGTTTCTCGAAGGCGGCGCCGAGATCGACCTCGTCCGCTCAGGTCTCGAAGATGTTATGCGCAGCACCTGGGCCCGGATCGGGGATCTACTGGAGAAGCAACCGGAACTCGGTGACTATCGCACAGCGGCTTATGTCGCCTCCATCCGGCAGATTGCCGAGGCATATGAGGCAATTGGGATCTGACTTATGTGGTTCAAGGGGAACGAAAAGGCGCCAGGAAAGAGGCGGCCACTAAAGCCCTCTGTCGAAAGGTGACAACCGAGTTGTGAGAGACATCCATCATGCAGCGTGAGGATTCCCATTCGGCCGTCTCGGCGGTACTAGCCCCTCTTCAGAACCGTGCGTTCCGCGCGATCTGGTCGGCTACGCAAATTTCTAGCCTCGGCTGGCTGGTGCAGACCACGGCGATCAGTTGGCTCATGGCGACGATTTCAGCGTCCGATGTGATGGTCGCGCTCGTTCAGGCTTCGTCGACGCTGCCGGCATTCTTTCTGTCCATCCTGGCAGGCGCTATCGCAGACAGTTTCAGCCGACGCGGTGTGATGCTCGCCGGCCACTGCCTGATTGCACTGGCATCCGCAACGCTGGCAATCTCTGTGGCACTGGGCTTTTCCAGCCCCTGGTTAATCCTCTGCCTCGGCTTTCTGGCGGGATGCGGATTTGCGCTGAACGATCCGGCCTGGCACGCCTCCGTTGGCGACATTCTCGAAAAGCGCGATATCCCGGCAGCGGTGACGCTGATGTCAGTCGGGTACAATATCATCCGCAGCATTGGTCCGGCTCTCGGTGGCCTTATTCTCGCTTTCCTCGGACCACTTGCCGCCTTCGTCCTGGCTGCGCTGAGCGATCTGGTGCCGCTAACCGCGGTGGCCCGTTCAAAATGGCATGTTCGCGCTTCTCCGCTGCCGCGCGAGCGCATTACCACAGCCATCCATGATGGCCTACGCTTCACCGCGATATCTTCGGAGATCCGAGCGGCCATTCTCCGCGGAACCTTGTTCGGACTGGCGAGCATATCCATCCTGGCGCTGCTGCCACTCATCGTACGAGATCGCTTGGCGAGCGGGCCGATTGTTTATGGCGCACTACTGGCCGCATTCGGCATTGGCGCATTTTCCGCTGGCCTTTGCAGCAGCCACCTGAGGCGGACGATGTCTCGAGATCAACTGCTCGCAGCCGCGTCCACCGCCTGCGCCGTTTGCTGCCTGACGCTGGCTCTCACATCGTCGCTTCCTTTGGCGGCCGTGGGTTTGGCAATTGGCGGTGCAGGCTGGCTTCTTACCTGGACCGGAATTGACGTCGCGATACAATTGTCGAGCCCGCGATGGGTCGTCGGCCGCACACTATCTATCTACTATGCCTTGTCGTACGGCGGCTTGGCGGCAGGCAGTTGGATCTGGGGTACCATTGCCCAGAACTACTCCCTGACCATCGCCTTCGAAGGCGCGGCGGCGGTCCTGTTGCTCGTTGCGGCCGGTGCTTTCGCGTTGCCGATCGAGCTTTGGGAGGAATCCGAACAGGGGTCGTCAGAGTTCGTCGCACCGTCGCTAGCACTGGATCTGAAGCCCAGAAGCGGGCCGATTATCGTCAAGGCCGATTACCTGATACCCGAGCACAACGTCGACGCCTTCCTGGACTGCATGCGCGAACGGCGACGTGTTCAGAGCCGGGCCGGTGCGCGGAACTGGTCGCTGCAGCGAAGCTTGCACACGCCCACGCTTTGGACCGAGACCTACTGGACGCCGACTTGGATGGACTACCTGCGCCTGAATCATCGGCTGACCGTCGGCGACAAGGAAATCGGCGTGCGTCTGGCCGCTCTGCATGACGGCGACCTTCCGCCTGAGCCAGCGCTGTCGATAGAGCGCGGAACCGGTCCGGCTCGCAGCCGCAGCCAGCCCATAACGCGCATTTCGCGGCCTTGAGGTGAAACTGGCGATGAGGAAAGCAGTCAATCAGCCGCAGCATGCTGTCCGCACATACTTCGAGGGCAGGTTCCCGACCTGCGCACGGCTATGTCTCCGGTCTCGTCGGGCCACTCGGCTGTCGTTGCCCCTGTCTCGACGACAGCCGCTTTTTCTTCGTTGTTCGGCGATGACGATGCGACCGTGGCAACGCGGAACAGCGAGACGGTCTCTAACAAGTTCCCCCTGCCTCCCAAGGCGCGTGGCTGTCGCTGGACATGTTTCGGCGGCAGCCACATTTTTCGGAACGCCGAGGGGCTTCGTCCGTGCCGACATATAACCACCGAAACAGAACGGGGCGCTCGATGACCTCCGTAACGATCACTTCGAGCGCCTTCCGCCTTTCCGCGGTATCATTGGACAATTCGTCCGGGCGCCCGACCAATTCAGAGCGGAAACACGAACAGGCTGTCGCGATTTTCGATCTGATTGACAGCAACAGTGTTGCGCCCGTCGATCACATCGGCGGCCCCTGCCGCTCTCTCTTGCGTTGGTGGAAAGGCCTGATGGTCTCTGTCACCACCGAAAGAGCCGGGCATGTTCTTTGCCATTATCAATCGCTCACGCCGTTCCGCCACATCCTGAAGGACTATGCTCTCGTTTGCAACGTCTACGCCGATGCCAAGGCGCCGCCGTCGCTAGATAAGCTTGAAGCGATCGACATGGGCCGCCGCGCCGTCCACAATGAAGCTGCTGCACTCCTGCTGGAACGGCTCAGATCCAAGCTCGTCATGGATCAGGAGACCGCCCGTCGGTTGTTCACGCTGATCTCCCTGCTGGTCACCCGCGATTCATTCGATCGCGCGGCACCCTTTCTACGGTAGCCGGAAGCTGTCTGCGACGGCGGGCGGCGCTACCTCTCCACAAGAGAATAAACGACATGTCGTCAAACGCAGAAATCGCATCCACAGGCTTGCTGGCGCCGCTGAAGAACCCGATTTTCCGTTCGGTCTTTCTCGCGTCTCAGCTCTCAAGTCTCGGCTGGCTGATGCAGACGGTGGCGCTCAGCTGGCTGATGGCCACGGTTTCAACCTCGGACGTGATGGTTGCGCTCGTCCAAGCCTCGTCGACGTTGCCAGCCTTCTTTCTGGCGGTCTTCGTCGGCGCGATTGCCGATAACTATAGCCGTCGCATGGTCATGATCGTCGGTCGAAGCCTGATGATGGCCGCAGCCGCGATGCTGACGATCCTCATGGCGTTTGGCATTACCGATCCTTGGCTGATCCTCGCGTTCAGCTTTCTGGACGGCTGCGGCATAGCGCTCAGCGATCCCGCCTGGCGCGCCTCGCTCGGCGACATATTGGAACGCCGTCAGCTGCCGGCTGCCGTCACCCTCCTCAATGTCGGGTTCAACACGGTGCGCAGCGTCGGTCCGGCGCTTGGCGGGATCATCGTTGCCGCTTTTGGACCGCTCGTCACATTCGCGCTGACCACGCTCGGTTTTATCGCCCCTCTTACCGCCTTGTGGCGCAATAACTGGAAGGTTGAAATATCGTCCCTTCCGCGCGAGGCGCTGATGACCGCCATTTACGATGGTCTGCGCTTCACCGCCATATCCTCGGAAATTAAGTCAACGATCGTCCGCGGAACGCTGTTCGGGTTCGCAGGCACCTCAACGTTGGCACTGTTGCCACTCGTTGCACGCGATGGCGTCAAGGGCGGACCAATCGGCTACGGCATCATGATGGGCGGTTTCGGCGCCGGCGCACTTCTGGCCGGACTGATGAATCCGACGCTCCGGCGGGTGCTCACGCAGGAATGGCTGGTGGTGCTTGCCTGCATCGCTTGCGCCATTTGCCAGGTATGGCTTGCGCTGACTTCTTCGCTCGTGGTTGCAGCGATCTCCCTCGCTCTTGGAGGCGCCGGGTGGGTGACGGCATGGTCCGGGCTCGGCGTGAACGTGCAGCTGGCAAGCCCCCGCTGGATCGTTGGGCGCACGATATCGATCCACAGCGCCTTTACCTATGGCGGCATCGCTGCCGGAAGCTGGTTTTGGGGCATCATCGTCCAAAACCACTCGCTTGCCTTGGCGCTCGGCTGGTCCGGTGTCGCAACCCTTCTGGTCGCGGTGCTTGGGCTCAAACTGCCGATCAGCAATCGTTCTGAATCGGAACTCGAACCCTCTGGTGGTTTCAGCGCACCTGCGGTGGCACTCGATCTGAAACCGAGAAGCGGCCCTATCCTCATCACGACCGAGTATGTGATCTCTGACGAGCACGTAGATCGGTTTCTGGAGATCATGCAGAAGCGGCGATACGCCCAAAGCCGTGTCGGGGCACGGCAATGGACGCTTACCCGGGATGTTCAGGAGCCGTCACGCTGGTTGGAAACATTCCGGACGCCGACCTGGACGGACTATCACCGTCTTCATCACCGCCTGACCGCGGCGGATAAGGAATTGGACAACCAAATTCTGAACCTGAGCGAGGAGAGCAAGCCTCCTCGAACGAGGATTCTGGTCGAACGGCCGACCGGCGGAGCGCGTAAGTCCTATCCGCTGGTGCCCTATTTTTCGCAGAAATAGCCGCGTGGGCATCCGAGCAAAATTGATGATTTCTGGCGCCGAGACGAAAGGGACACGACATGCTTTCACCTATGAAATAATGATGCCTGCGCTGGCTGGCGGAAGGTCGGAGCATCAAGGACTTCGCTCGGCTTGAGGCAAAACGCGTGAGCGAGATCGAAGAAGGCCTGCCGGCGCTATGGTCTCGCTGAAGGTCGCTGCGATCAAGGACGCGCTAAAGGCACTTCGACGTCTGATTGATAGGGACTTGGGCAAAGCATGGGACAGTCCCGATGCATCCATCGACCCACGCAAAAAGGTCATTCGGCTGCTGATCACGGAAATCGTCGTTGAGATTGTCGACGACACATTGGCGCTCGTCATTCATTGGCAGGGTGGCGACCACACTCGGATGATGGTGAAGAAGAACAAGATCGGACTGCGAGGCAGTCGCCGGATTTGTCGATCGCAGCGATGCTGAATCGCTTCGGAAAGCGGACCGGGCATGGCGGGAGCTGGACACGAAGTCGCGTTGGCAGTCTGCGCAACATCCACGACATTCCTGTCTCTCGCGAAGGCGAACGGGCCGAACGACTCTTGATGAGGCTGCCGACTACGCCATCGCAGTCGAGCTTTCATTATTGGCTGAAACTATCGGACGATCATGAAAATCTGTGAAAGAGAGACAAAAGCATATGCTCTTGACGATGACACAGGATCAGATCGGCATTATTGAAAGGCGCCGGCGCAACGGGAATGATGTCAGCAGTCTTATAATGCATTGGGGTACCACACTTCTGAAGATGAAGATGAAAATGAACCCGCAGCGCAAGGTGAAAAAGCGTGAAGACGCTGAAGGGAACCGAACTAATGACATTTAGTTTGCGCCTCGCTCGACGACAGTTCCGTTGTGCACAATTGGGTCTTTTCGGACGATACCTCTGGGCGCCAAGCTAAAACTTCAGCGTTCTATCAGGCGTCTGAAGGCGCATTGTGCGTCAGTCGATGTTCCGCTGGGGTGGTCAACTCTGCGGCAATCAGTCGGAGAAATGCCAAATGCGGTTCTGAAGGCCTTCGAAAAGTGTGATGGAGAAATAAATCCGGTGGCCACGGCAACGTCGATAATCGGCATGGCTGAATACCTTAGAAGTTCTAGCGCCCTTTCCAAACGGAGCCTCAGGTAGAACTTCTGGGGCGACATACCCATTTCTCTTTCAAATAGCCGCTCCACCTGGCGTCTCGAGATGGGAGAAGTTTCAACCAATTCGTTGATACCAATAGGATTCGCCAGATTACTTTCCATGAGATCGACGACCTTCAGGATAGGCGAACCGAGCCGCTCGAGCTTAATGTGCATCGGAGGTTTCTGGCGATCAGTGCTACACCGCAACGATCCGTAGAGCGTCTCGCCCGCCACCCACTCCGCCGTCGTACGACCGAAGTTGGACTCGACGATTCGCAAGATGAGATCGAGAGCAGACATTTCACCCGCGCAAGTGTGAAAGGGACCGTCGATCTCGTAAAGAGTCCGGGCAAACAGCACCCTTGGGAAGCGCTCGACTGCAACCCCGAAATCCCTCCAGTGGACGGCGCACCGGCGGCCACACAAAAAGCCCGCTTCCGCAAGGAGCATCGTGGCGCGACCCACCGCGATGACTTTCGTTCCGCGCGCGAGCCCTTCCCGAATCCAAGCCGTCAACCACTGTCGAACATCAGGCTGGGTGATTTCGGAAACCAGAACGATGAAATTCGCAGGGCGGGCATCGCTGCGCCGGCCCTCGCTCGTCGTGGCCCTGTTGGTCATTACGTGTTGCAAAGCATCAGAGGTAATTACACCGCCTTCACTTGAAACGACATCCCAGGTGTAGGCTTCCGAATCGAGGACTTTGTTGACCGCACTGAGACCAGCTACGATCGCCGAATATGCGAGGGTGGGAAATCCCTCAGCGACGAAGATCTTTAGCTTCTGGTTGGTTGTCCATTTGTCCATTACTGCTCGCTCGAGAAATTTCCAAGGACCCACCTTACGCGGCAACTCGGCTTTGAAGCAGGAAGGACGCATGTGACTGGTATTGCTCGCGTCCGTGTGGACACCGAGGAATGCCCAGCGGGCTGAGCGCTGCCTGTCATGCGAATGACGTAAGCTCTCGATCGAGCATTCTTTTGGCCGACACCTCATGCGCCGCATTTCTGATGTGATCTGGCAGCGAAATTGCCTTACGCTCTGCCAGATCGAAATAGACGGATTTTATCTCGTCCGTCGCTGCCAGATCGTCGTTCGAGTCCAGCATCCTATGGCACGTAGTCAAAGATCTGGTGCCGCATTCGACAACGCTACTCACAACGCAGAAGAGGTCCCCTGACCTGAGCTCCCGCAGAAAGTTCATGTCGTGACGTACATCCGCCCAGCCCTCGTTTCTGGTTACTCGTGCTTCGATGGAATAACCCAGCGACCGAACCAGGTGCCACATCGCTTGGTCGAATGCTGCCACATAATGCTGAACATTCATGTGGCCCATTGCGTCACATTGGAATGGATAGACAACACCTGTGTACGTTCGCATCGACAGACTCCCATAACGCGCTTAGGTGAGGCAACGGGGGTGAGTTGGGGAAATCGAAGTGCGCCGATGTTCTAGAGGGCGCTACGCAGCCTCAAACAGCGCCGCCGCACCCATGCCGCCGCCCACGCACATGGTAACCACCACATGTCTGAAGTTCCTCCGCTTCGCCTCGAGCAAGGCATGTCCTGCCATGCGTGCGCCCGACATTCCATAGGGATGACCAATCGAGATGGCGCCACCGTTGACGTTGAGCCGCTCCGACGGCAGGCCGAGCCTGTCGCGGCAATAGACCGTCTGCACTGCAAAGGCTTCATTGAGCTCCCAGAGATCAATGTCATCGACCGTGAGCCCGTGACGGCTCAATAGCTTCGGCACCGCAAAAACCGGTCCGATCCCCATTTCGGCGGGTTCGCAGCCGGCAACGGCCATGCCCCGGAAGAACCCGAGCGGCTCAAGTCCCCTTCGTTCCGCCGCCCTGCCGTCCATCACCACGCAGGCCGACGCGCCGTCCGACAGCTGGCTGGCGTTGCCTGCGGTTATGCTGCCGTCCGGATTCGAGACGGATTTCAATGCGGCCAGCTGGTCGAGGGTGGTCGTGGGCCTGTTGCCCTCGTCTCTATCAAGCGTGATGTTGACCTCTGCGGTCTCGGCGCGGGTTGTGTCCCTGGTCTTCATCGTGACTTCGATCGGCACGATTTCCTCAGAGAAGCGTCCGCCAGCCTGCGCATCCGCGGTGCGCTTCTGGCTCTCTAATGCATAGAGGTCCTGGGTTTCGCGCGAAACGCCGTAGCGGACCGCGACATTCTCCGCCGTGTCGATCATCCGCATCCAGATATCGGGCTTGTGGATGGAAAGCCATTCCTCCCGTTCGCTTGCAGTATTCATAAACGGTTCGACCAGGCTGATCGATTCGACACCGCCGGCGACCATGATATCCGCCTCGCCCAGCATGACCCGGTGCGACGCGAAGGCGATTGCCTGCAGGCCCGAGCTGCAGAGCCGGTTGACCGTCGCGCCTGAAACGCTGATAGGAAGGCCTGCACGTATCGCTGCAAGCCGCGCGATATTGCGGCCCGTCGCGCCCTCCGGCATGCCACAACCGAGGATCACATCGTCGATGTCCTCGGGTGCCACACCAGCGCGTTCGACGCTGGCACGGATCGCGTGCCCAGCAAGGGTTGCGCCATGCGTAGCGTTAAAGGCACCGCGAAACGCCTTGCCGATCGGCGTGCGCGCGGTAGAAACGATGACCGCTTCCCTCATTTCTGACATCTCCATGTGCTGAGCGCGATGCGCTCGTTCATCGCCCGGCGAAGCAATGTGGCCGGCACGACGCCTGACCTGTCGAAAAGGCGCTCCATCTCGGAAACCAGGTCGGCGAGCCCGAAGCGGTCGGCCCAGAAAAGGGGTCCGCCAAGCTCCTTCGGGAAACCGAAGCCCGACGTCCAGATGACGTCGATGTCACTGCCGCGCTCGACCAACCCCTCTTCCATGATGAGGCAGGCTTCGTTGACAATGGCGTGGAGGCATCGCGCCCGGATCTCCCTCTGCGAAATCGCCCGCCTTGCGATCCCCATTTCGTCAGCCCGCCGCGCGAGCAGTTCCGAGATCTGCGTGTCGGGAAGTGGCTCGCGGCTGCCGTTTTCGTAGCGATACCAGCCGAGGCTGGATTTCTGTCCCAGCCGGCCCAGCGCGACGACGCGCTCCAGCAACGGCGTTTGGCGGCCCGCCTCCCGTGCCAGGGTAGGATTTTCCTGCGCCATTTTCAGCGCCACATCGTTTCCCGAAAGGTCGTAGACGGCGAAGGGTCCCATCGCGAAACCGAATTGATGCAGCGCAGAGTCGACATCCTGAGGCTCGGCGCCTTCCTCCAAAAGCAGCGTCGCCTGGCGCAAGTAGGCGGCGAGCATGCGGTTGGCGGCGAACCCTGGACCGACCTTGACCGTAACGGCCACCTTGCGCAGAAGCTTGGCGATCGCCATGCAGGTGGCGACAACCGCATCGTCGGTGCGTCGGCCGACGACGATTTCTACCAATCGCATCACATTCGCCGGGCTGAAGAAGTGCAAACCGACAACCCGCTCGGGATTGGGAACGTTGTCGGCTATCAGGTCGATGTCGAGGCTCGACGTGTTGCTGGCGAGGATAACGTCGCTGCTGCAGATCCTGCAGAGGTTTGTAAACAGCGCGCATTTCGCGGCCATGTTCTCAACGATGGCTTCGACGACGAAATCGGCCGCCGCCGCGGCTTCCAACTGGTGGGAGAAGGCCAGCCGCTCGTCGAATTGTTGACGAGCTTGCGCACTGAGGCGGCCCCGTCGGACGGATGTCTCGAAATGCTCGTCGAGGAGCTGCTTGGAATGCGCCAAACGCTCCGCATCCTGCTCGACGACAGTGACCCTCAGGCCTGCATCCAGGAATGCAAGGGTTATGCCCCGGCCCATGGCGCCGCCGCCAATGACGGCGACCTGGGACGGAATAGTAGGCTTGGCCGCCTCCGCGGACCTTCCCTGCCGCTCAGCCTTAAACAGGTAGATGAGGCCTTGCGCCGCCGGTGACTGCAGGCAAAGCGCAAAATTATGCGCCTCCCGCTGGAGACCCCGATCGAAATCGAGGGATCGGGCGGCCTCTATCGCATCGGTCGCCTTATTCACCGCGAAGCCGGGCTGGACGCGTCTGGATGGAACGAAATTGCCGACAGGAGTCGCCACGCTTCTATCGCTCGTGCGCGCTTTGGGCCGAGCCGTAGTTTCCCCGGCGATAAACAGTGCCCGCTCCAGGGGGGACTCATCGACTATATCGGCGAGCCCGAGTTGCGCAGCCTGCAGGCCGGTGATGGATTCGCCCGAGGTTATCAGGGCGCATGCATTGTCGATGCCGATCAATCGGGAAAGCCGCTGGGTGCCTCCGGCGCCCGGGATCAGGCCGAGCTTGATCTCCGGCAATCCCAGCGTAGCCGATTGCGCCACGACCCGGAGGTCGCAGGCCATAGCGATCTCCAGGCCGCCGCCCAGACATATCCCCTCGATTGCTGCGATGACGAATTTGCCGCACCGGCCAACCCGTTCAACGAAGGCACGGACGGAAAGCCCCGGCGGCACCTTATCCACATCGAGCATCTCAATATCCGCGCCGGCGCTGAAGTGCTTGCCGACGCCGACAATGACAATAGAATGCACCTTCGGATCTCGTTCCAACCGGTCGAGTTCGGCCGCCAGGCGCGCTATGACGGGCGTGGCAAGGACATTCAACGGAGGAGCTTCGATCAGCAGCAAGCCGACGCCCGGCATGACGGATGCAGCGCGAACTTCCTTGACGCGCGGCGGCATCAGATCTTCTTGAACCACAACGTCCTCCAGTCGCAGACCATCGCCGGCTTTTCCGAGCCTTCGAGTTCCACAGTATTTCGCGTGGTGAGCAGTTTGCTGCCGTCCCCTCGCGGCTCGACCGACAACAGGCTGGTCAGCAGGCGAATGCGCGAGCCGACGGGCACCGGCTGGGTGAACCGCACCCGGTCGAGACCGTAATTCAGGGCTAGGTCGAGGCTCGGATCGGCGACACCCATCTTGTGCCAGAACTGAGTGAGTAGCGACAGGACGAGGAAACCCTGGACGATCGTGCCCTTGTAGACCGTCTCGCTCGCGCGCTTGGGATCGATGTGCATCCAGTCGTCATCGAGGGTCGCCTTCGCGAATGTATCGACCTGCTTCTGATCGATCTCGAGCCATTTCGATGCGCCGATGCTCTTGCCGACGAAAGAATCGGCGCTCTCGAATGAGAAAGGCACGGTCTCCTGGTGAACGGTCATTTCTGTTCTCCGCGTTTCTGATGTGCCCGGTTTTCGTCGACCCCCGCGAGTTCCTCGACATTGAACATGTGGTTGGCGGCGAGGAGATTGTCTGCGAAACGAAGCCGTTCCGCTGGCGGATCCTGCGCGTAGACGGCGCGATACCAGAGCACCGACAGGACTTCGGCCGCGTGATCGTTCGAGGCGACCAAGGCCACGAGCCGGGGATCCTTGACCACGTAGATCAACCGCAACAGTTCATCGACCATGGCGGCCAGCCCGTAGCCGACCAGTTGCAGAAGCTCGCGTTCGATCTTCTTGTTCTGGCGACGCGTCATGCCGTCGGCGAATATTCGGGAGAACCGGTGGTTGGTGTCGTTCCACAGCGCCTGGAAGTCGCTGTCGATATCGCAGAGCTGCTGCAGGCAGCGGAGCAGTCCTGCATTGGAGCTGTAGACCCGCACATATTGCGTGATCTTGGCCAGCACCGTGGAGAACGGATCGGAACCGCCGATGGCCAGTCGGTTCTGGTCGTCAAGGAACGTAACCAGCTCGGTCATTAGTTCGACCGTGATGGCCTTCTTGTCCAGGAAGTACGTGTAGAAGGTCCCGACCGCCACATCCGCGCCGCGCGCGATGTCGGGAATGCGGGCGTCCAAATAGCCGATCTGCTCCAGGACGTCGATCGCACCGAGCTTTAGCCGGAGGCGTGTCCTGTCGCCTTTGGGAGCGCTGGCTGCCTCCTCGACGAGTTTGGCGACATGATCTCTAAAACGCAAAAGGCACCTCTTGTGGTTGGACCGCAGGAACCGTTGCTTCGCGGGCCCCTTGACAGCTGCTGGCAAAGACGAATAATTGAAAATGAATTCAACGTCAATTCCTAAGGACGATCTTAACGCCATGTTTCGAGTAAGCATCCCACAGCCGAATGCCGGGCCGGAGGCTCTGCGCCGCCGCGTGGAAGCGGCTCTATTGCCGAACAACCTCTTTGAGCTGCTCGAGACCTGCGCGTCGGATTCCGCCGACAGGATCGCGATGGATTTCTTCGAAGACGGTCGGCAGATCACCTATGGCGACTTTGCGGCGGATGCGAGTAAGGCGGCGCAGGGACTGAAGGGGCTAGGGGTCCGCAAGGCGAGCAGGGTCGCACTGATGACGCCCAATATCCTCGAAAACCTCGTCGCCTGGTTCGCCTTGCTCAAGCTCGGTGCCGTCACCGTGCCGATCAACCCCAACTCCACTACGCGCGAAATCGATTTCATGCTGGGCGATTCAGGTGCCGATATCCTGATCACGGTCGAGGACCTGCACGAGAAGCTGCTGGCGTGCGAATCCATGCCGAAACTCCGGGCTACGGTGACGATCGGCGCAGGCGCCCTGCCCGGCGGAGTGAGCTGGTCCGAACTACTGGTATCGGACACCGCTACCGGAATTGCCGACGAACCCGTGCAGACAGGCGATCTCGCCAATATCCAGTACACGTCGGGGACGACAGGCTTTCCGAAGGGCTGCCTGCTGACGCATGAATATTGGCTGAAGCTCGGCTGGGTTGTCGCCGAGGAAATCGAGACCTCGCTCGACAAGCTCCTGGTTCCACAACCGCTTTTCTACATGGAGCCTTTGTACGTCCTAATCATGTCCATGTTCAACCGCGCAACCTTCTGCTGCGCCCGGCGCATCAGCTCGACACGGCTGCTCGACTGGATCAAGACCCTCGGCATCAACTACTGCAATTTCCCGGAACTCGTGCTGCGGCAGCCGCAAAAGGCCGACGATCGCGAGAACGAGCTTAGACTCGTCCACGGCTTCGGCATCAATCCCGCCCGCCGCCAGGAAATCGAGGACCGGTTCGGCACCATCGCGCGGGAGGCCTATGGCACGACGGAGCTGGGCGCCGTGCTTTATGTGCCGCGTGCCGCGACCGAAAAGGCGAAGAGTGCCACCTGCGGCATTCCCGCTCCGTTTCGCGAAGTGAAGATCCTGCGTCCCGACAACCAGCCGGCTGCCGCCGGCGAACTCGGCGAGCTCTGGGTTCGCGGACCTGGCATCTCGCTCGGCTACAACAACCGGCCGGACGCAACCAAACGCGCGCATGTCGATGGCTGGTTCCGGACCGGCGACCTCTTCACCATGGACCAGGAGGGCTGGTACAGGTTCGAGGGTCGTCTCAACGACGTCATTCGCCGAAGCAGCGAGTTCATTTCGGCCTATGAGGTCGAGCATGTGATTTCGAAGCTCGAAGCGGTACGCCAGGTCGCAGTCGTCAGCGTTGCCGACGACCGGCGCGGAGAAGAAGTCAGGGCCTGCATCGTCCTCGGCGACGAAGCCGCCCCCGACGCGCTGCCGCCCGCGACGATCGCCGCGCACTGCGTCACCGCGCTGGCCCCCTTCAAGGTGCCGCGCTTCATCACCTACCTGCCAACGCTTCCGATGACAGCGAATGGCGATAAGGTCGACAAGCCCCGCTTGCAGCAGGTCATCTTGTCGACGAATCCGGCCACCTTCGATCGCGAGACCTCGCAATGGTCATGAAACGCGCCATCGACGGCAGCGCCCGCACTGCCGTTCCCAGCCTTCGCCGTAGTGGTCGCGCTGCTCGTGTGCCTACTGGCCTTCGTCCTGGCCTATTCATTCTGGATCTGGCCCAGCGCCGGCCCCGAGATCCCCGCTTTGGATTGCATGCATCCGCATGTTGTCTCGTGCCGGAGGAATAGCGCCATGACTTCATCGACTCTGGCCCTGGTTGAGGTCGACGCCCACAACTGGGAAGCCTGTGCCTGGCTCAAGGTTCAGGAGCGCCAGACGGCTTTCGTGTTCACGGCCGCCTTCTCGCTCGCCCAATGCGCCTACGTGCCGGAGCTCCTGCCCTTCGCCGTCGAGGTCGACCAGCGCGTAGTCGGCCATATCGTCCTCAAGCCGGACGACAAATCGAGCTGGATCCACCGTGTCATCATCGGGGCGGAGCACCAGGGCCACGGCTATGGACGAGCCGCCGTCGAAGCTGCGATCGCTCTTCTCGTCGAGACGACCGCCTGCCGCGAGATCATGCTGGCGGTCACGCCGGGAAACGAAATGGCCACACGCCTCTATCATTCGCTCGGTTTCGTCGCGACGGGAGAATTCAAGGACGGCGATGCCGTCTATTGCCTCGCGCTCAACCGCAAGGCCTCACAGGCAATTTCATGAAGACCGTCTATTCCGACAAACATCGGCTGCACCAGCCGCGCCACTTTCTGAACAGCCGCTTCGATGTCCCGAATCCGGAAGTGCCCGAACGCGCCGATATCCTGCTCAAGGCGGCCAGAGCTGCGGGTTGTGAAGTCGTCCCGCCGAAGGATTACGGCCCCGGCGCGCGGGAGGCTGTCCACGACGCCGACTATTTAAAATTTCTCGAGACCAGTTGGGACAGGTGGCAATATGTGGATCCCAACGCGGTCGAGATCATCCCGAATGTGCATGCGGTCGGGCGCGGGCGCGGCGCCTATCCGCAGGCGGTTGAAGGCCAAGCGGGCTTTCACCTGACCAATGCCGCCTGCCCGATCTCGGCGCATACATTCGAGGCGGCCGGCGAGAGCGCCAATGTCGCAGCCACTGCGGCCCATCTCGTTCTCGAAGGCGAGCGGTATGTCTATGCCCTTTGCCGGCCGCCGGGGCACCACGCATCGAGCAATACCGCATCTGGATTCTGCTACCTTAACAATTCGGCGATTGCAGCCGCGATCCTTCGAAGCCGATACGATCGCGTCGCCATCCTAGATATCGACCTGCATCACGGGGACGGCACGCAGGAGATCTTCTATGAGCGCGGCGATGTTATGACGATCTCCATCCATGCCGATCCGCAGCGCTTCTATCCTTTCTTTTCGGGCTATGCGTCCGAAGTCGGCCATGGCGAGGGAGAAGGCGCCAACATCAATATTCCGCTCGAACGCGGCTCGGGCGACGACGCATTCCTGCGCGCGCTCGAGATCGCGATAGGCGTAATCGATCGCTTCTCGGCATCCGCCCTGATTTTGGCCATGGGCCTCGATGCGTCGGAAGAAGACCCGTTCGGCGGGCTGAAGGTTACCGGCGGCGGATTTTCCCGGATCGGCGAGATGGTCGGCAGGGCCGGCCTGCCCACCGTGCTCGTCCAGGAGGGAGGCTATGTCTACCCCTCGCTGGGAGCAAATCTGATCCGTCTGCTGCACGGATTCGAAAAGACACAGGCCGCTCTGGGAGTGAGGGCAATATGAGCAAGAGTTATGATGCAATCATCGTGGGAGCCGGTCACAACGGCCTCGTTAACGCGTGTTATCTCGCCAAGGCGGGGTTATCGGTTCTCGTCATCGAGAAGAACGACTGGGTCGGGGGCGCGGCTACAAGCCGTTCGCATTATCCGGGGTTTGTCTATTCCAACTGCTCCTATGTGTGCAGCCTGCTACGCCCGGAAATCATTCGCGACCTCAACCTGCCGCGTCACGGCCTGCAGATCCTTCCTTTCGAAGGCGGTGCGGTCCTGACCCAGGACGGCGACGCGCTCGCGAGCTACCGGAACCACGACGCGCATCGGCGCGAACTCGAACGCTTTTCGCTGAAGGACGCCGAGGCCTACGAACGCTATGCGGCCGACTTGATCCGCCAGTGCCGTTTCATCCAGCCGATGCTGATGCGCACGCCGCCAGACCCGACTTCGTTCCGCCCGCGCGACGTTTCCGAACTGCTCTATATCGGCAAGAAGTTGCACGACCTGACCGAACGCGAAATGTGCGACATGATGCGTTTCTGGACCATGTCGATCTCGGATTTCCTCGACGAATATTTCGAGACGGAAGTGCTGAAGGCGAAGCTGTCGATTTCAGGCATCATCGGCACGGCGCTGGGGCCGATGTCACCTGGAACGGCCTATGTCCTGCTCCATCACTACATGGGCGAAGTCGACGGCACGATCGGTGCCTGGGGCTATGCCCGGGGCGGCATGGGCGCGATCACGCGGGCGCTGGCGCAATCGCTCCAGTCCTATGGCGGCGAGATCCGGCTGAACGCCGGCCTCGACAAGTTCCTGGTGCGCGGCGGCCGCGCGGTCGGCGTGGTTCTGGAAAACGGCGAGGAGGTCCGGTCCCGGATCGTCGTCTCGAACATGGACGCCAAGCGGACCTTCCTCAAGCATGTCGACGAGAAGGAACTGCCGGACACGTTCCTGAAGAAGGTGCGCAACTACAAGATCCGCGGCTCGTCGGGCAAGCTCAACATCGCGCTTGACGGCCTGCCGACATTCCGCGCCCTGCCGAAGGGATCGCCCTGCATCAAGGGCGACCTGCATTTCACCGATACGGTCGAACGCATGGAGCAGGCCTATGACGACTGGAAGGCCGGCAAATGGTCGGCCGATCCCTTCATCGACCTGGTGATTCCCACCACCGTCGATCCGACAATGGCGCCGCCGGGAAAGCATTTCATGAGCTGCTTCGTGCAATATTGCCCGCCCAAGGTCGAGGGCCGGGACTGGACCGACGCCGATCGCGACGCCTTCGCCGAGACCGTGGTCAGCCAGATTGCCGACTATTCCGACGATTTCCGCTCGAAGATCCTGCATATGGAGGTTCGCACCCCGCGCGAGATCGAGGCCGAGGTCGGCCTGACCGAAGGCAACATCTTCCAGGGCGAACTGACCTTCGACCAGATTCTCTTCAATCGCCCGATCCCCGGCTATGCCCAGTACAGGGCGCCGATCTCCGGCCTCTATATGTGCGGATCGTCGACCCATCCCGGCGGCGGCGTCATGGGCGCCCCCGGCCGCAATGCGGCGAAAGAAATTCTCATCGACCTGAAGCGGAACACAACTGTGGTGAGCGATGCCTATGCGATCCTTTGATATCATCGTAATCGGCGCCGGCCACAACAGCCTCGCATGCGCCGCCCTGCTGGCCAAGTCGAAGCACCGGGTCCTGGTGCTCGAGGCCGGCCCCGAGATCGGCGGCGCGGCGCGAACGGCGGAGTTCGCGCCGGGCTACAAGGTCTCCCCGGTCGCGCATATCGTCAACCAGATCGACCCCGCCGTCATCGCCGCGCTCGATCTAGGACGTCATGGCCTGGAGCTTTCCCCGGCCATACTGCCGACCACACTCCTCTCGCCGGACGGCCGCAATCTGGTGATGCGGGGCGGCTTCGGCGATACGATTGACGGCGACTTGTCGAAGGCCGATCTCGCCGCATGGCGGAAGCTGCGCGCCAAGCTTCTCAAGCTGGCCGACACGCTCGGACGCATGCTGTCCGAAACGCCGCCACGCCTGAAGAACGGTGAACTCGCGGACTGGATTACGCTCGGAAAACTGGGGCTTTCGATCCGACGGCTGGGTCGCGAGAGCATGCGCGAACTGCTGCGCATGATCTTGATGAATATCGCCGACGTGCTCGAAGAAGAGATCGAGGACGATCGCTTGAAAGGCGCGCTCGCCTTCGACGCGGTGCTGGGCAACCATTTCGGGCCCCGCTCGCCGAACACGCTCCTGACGCTGCTCTATCGTCTCGCCGGCCAGGTAGGGGGCGTCCAGGGCGCCGTCGCGCTTCCCAAGGGTGGAATGGGAGCGGTCGCCAAGGCTTTTCATGCGGCCGCCACAGCCGCCGGCGTCACGGTTGAGACCAATGTCAAGGTCCACAAGATCCTGATCGAGGACCACCGTGTCGCCGGCGTGCTGACGGGCTCCGGCGAGAAGATCGCCGCGAAACTCGTAGTATCAGGCACCGATCCCCGTCAGACCCTGCTCGACCTCGTCGGTCCGAGACATCTCGACACCGAGTTCGTCCGCCGCGTCCGGAATTTCCGCGCGAGAGGCAATGTGGCGCGCGTCCACATCGCGCTGAACGGCATGCCGCGCTTCAACGGCGTGGACGGCAAGGGCATGGCCGGCCGGTTTCTTGTCGCTCCGGGCATCAACGCGCTCGAAAAGGCTTTCGATGCCTCCAAATACGGCCGCTTCTCGCCCAATCCGGCGCTGGAGATCGTCGTCCCGACCGTGACCGATCAGAGCTTTGCTCCGGCGGGGCATCACGTCCTGTCCATCAACGCCATCTATGCGCCCTATGCCTTGAAGGGCGGATGGAATGAGGAGCAGCGTGCTGGCTTCCTGGAAAGCGTTCTCGCGACGCTGGATACCGTTTCCGCCGGCCTGCGCCGGCAGATCGTCAGCACCGAAGTCCTTACCCCGGCGGATCTCGAGGCTCGCTACTGCCTGCCGGGCGGTCACTGGCATCACGGCGAACTCGCGGTGGACCAGATGTTCATGCTCCGGCCGGTACCCGAGACGGCGCAATACGAGACTCCGCTGAAGGGCCTGTGGCTCTGCGGCGCCGGCAGCCATCCCGGCGGCGGGATCAGGGGCCTCGCCGGCCTCAATGCAGCAAAGCGAATCCTCAAACAGAGGGCCGCGTGATGACAAGCGCTGATCAGATGCACAAATCCTTTCCTCGCGACCATTTCCGCAAGCCGTTGCAGGAGACCCCGTTCTACCCGCGCATCTCCGAACTCTCGACGACGCATGATTGGCACGGCTGGGCCGGCTATCTAGCCGCCGGCGTGATCGCCAATGAATCGACGGAGTATTTCTCGATCCGCAATTCGACATCGGTCTTCGACATCACGCCGATGGTGAAATACAGGATCACCGGTCCCGACGCGGCCGCCCTGCTCGATAAGATGACCCTGCGCGACATCACGAAACTCGCACCGGGACGGGTGCAATATACCGCTTGGTGCAACGACGACGGCAAGGTGATCGACGACGGGACCTTATTCCGCCGCAGCGCCGACGAATTCATTCTGTTCTGCCAGGAGCGGCATTTCGCTTGGCTTTGCGACAGCGCGGTCGGCTTCGACGTTTCGATCGGCGATGTCAGCGAGGATTTTGCCGGCCTTTCCGTCCAGGGACCGACATCCTGCACCGTCCTAAAGGAGGCTGGCTTTACCGGCATCGAGACATTGAAGCCTTTCGGCATCCGCGATTTTGTGATCGACGAAGCAGCCATTATGGTATCGCGCACGGGCTTCACCGGCGACCTTGGCTATGAACTGGTCCTGTCGCCGGACAATGCGCTTGGCCTCTGGGACAGGTTATTCGATGCCGGCGCGCTCTACGGCATCACATCCATCGGCAGCAACGCCCTTAACCTCGCGCGGCTCGAAGCCGGATTCATCGCGACGAATTCGGATTTCGTCAGCGCCGCCACGGCTATCCGGGCCGAACGGAGGCGCTCACCCTTTGAAATCGGGCTCGGGTGGATGATCGCCTTCGACAAGGCCGCGCATTTTACCGGCCGGAAAGCTCTCCTGCGCGAACGTGACAGCGGCAGCTCGCGCTATGCCCTCGTTGGTCTCGATACTGAGGGCAACGTCCCCGCCGTCGATTCCCTCGTCTACCTGAACGGCAACAAGGAAATCGGCCATGTCACGGCTGCGGCTTGGTCTCCCACCGCCAAGCGCAATATCGCGATCGCCTCGCTCCAGAGCAAGTATGTCGGCAAGGACAACGATAATCTGTGGGTCGAGATCTACACGCTTCGCGAACTGGGATGGCGCAAGCTCAAGGTCCGGACCGCGATTGTCGAGCGGCCCTTCTTCACCCACAAGCGTCGTTCGGCGACCCCACCCGCCGCCTTCTAGCTGTTTGATCCAAGGCTTTGACGGTTCATCATTGTCGTCCGAATCAAAGGATGCACTATGGGCCAGGTTCTGCATGGGAGCGCCACAACGACAGAGGCGATCCCGTCGAGCGATACAACATAGTGAAGCGAGCCTGAGGTCGCTTTCGAAGCGCTATGGCATCAACCCCAAGACGGTAGCGAAATGGAAGAAGCGGAGTTCGACCGCCGATCTGCCCGCCGGCCCCAGGGAGCCGAGATCGACGGTTCTGTCTGCCGGAGAAGAGGCCGTTATTGTGGCCTTCCGCCGCTACACGCTGCTGCCGCTCGACGATTGCCTCTACGCGTTGCAGCCGACGATCCCGCATCTGACGCGCTCTTCATTGCACCGCTGTCTGCAGCGCCACGGCATCGGCCGATTGCCGGATGTCGAGGGCGACAAGCCGGCGAAGAAGAAGTTCAAGGCCTATCCGATCGGCTTCTTCCACATTGATATCGCGGAGTTCCGAACCGAACAGGGCAAGTTACACATGTTCGTCGCCATCGACCGGACGACCTCGAAGTTCGCCTTCGTCGAACTGCACGAGAAGGCTCCGACAGCCATTTCCAAAGAGTTTCTGCTGCGGCGCGAGCGGGATTGGGAGATGCGAGCGGGGAACCGTCGAACTTCGCGTTCCCAAGCTCAGGAAGGGCTCCTACTTCCCGAGCTTCCTCGAACCGCGCCGCATGCCGAGAAGGCGCTCGCCGCCCCAGGAAGCCCTGTTCGAAGGCAGCACGGCTGCCCTCCTGCTATAGAAGCTGCTCGAGAAGATCATTCGGTATCCAGCAGGTTCTTTGCGTCGGTTATAGTGGGAATGCTTATTACCCATTAAGCCCGCCCGCACACGGAATTCCCGACAATCTCGATGCTGCATGAGCTCGCCAGATTTTGGGACCTGCCGCGCATCACTATATCGGCCTGCGGCATGTGAATGGCCGCACCTGAGACAGGCATGACACAAGTCCGCACTTGATCACACGTCCAAAGTTCAATCTCTCCTTGCAATACGGCTGGCATCCAAGTTTAACATTCCTCGCGCGTATGAGCGCCGGATAACGCTTAACCTGCCTTCGCGCTGTTAGCTGGAGTTCGCAACGGAACCGTTCGGACGCGATGAAAGTCCTTGCTCCGCGGATTGTTCCTCGCCGCCGTCGGTCGGAAATGGTGTGATTGACCAATCGATTAAGTCAACGGCAGTCTGAAGTATTGCCTCAGTCCCAGCAAGTGTGGGTGAAACGGCGATGATGGATCCGATACAGTCGCCCCAATCGCCTTTCCTGACGATCGGCGTCTTAGGTTCAATCTCCAATTTCACCTCTACGACACCTGGTACTGCAGCTGCCCGGGTGTCGCCATTGATCCAATCGAAGATGCCGTCCCGATCAGGAATCAGGCGCCGCGCGACCGCGGTGTGCGAATTCGTTCTGCGTAAATTCCATTGGTCGCCGATGACAAGCTTGATGTGCTCGGTGAAGAGATCGATACCGTATGCCAGTTGAACCAGCCGAGGATTGGGCCCACCCGGAAGGCGTGGATTGACCTCGATGACGACTGGACCACGCTTTGTCCAGCGGAATTCGATGTTCGTTGGCCCCCAGCCAAGGCCGAGAGCTCGCAAACAGCTCCGCGAAACATCGGCGATTCTTTGATACTCCTCATCAGTTAGCGGGGCCGGAAAGGTCAACTGACGAAAAACGAAATGCGGTGGGCGATCGAAGTCAACTGTCTCAACCCCGACGACTTCAGTTCCCATGATGTCAGCGCTATAGAATGGGCCATTTGCAAATTCTTCGACCATTACCCTCGGCGAGGACCGCCATATGTGCTTCCCACCAAAGAGATAGGTCGTATGTTCGGCCACCTCATCGGCGTTGCGGCACAATTTGACACCGCTGCTGCAGCTGCCCACAGCTGGCTTAAGAACTACCGGCAACCCAATCTCCGCGGCAGAGCTTCCTATGTCCGTCGCATCCGCAGCCAAGCGGTAAGCAGGCACCGGAACGCCGGCCTCCGCGAGGAGCTGACGTTGGACGAATTTGTCGCAGCATCTTTCAATGGATGCGGGGTTCGGTCCCGGCAGATCGAAATATTGGCAGAGCTTGCCAACTGTGGCATAGAACGAGTCCCCGGCGCACGTAATGCCAACAATGTCATACGTCCCATTTAGCCGGGAACATTCGCAGATCAGCGCATCGAGATTGTCTGTATCTACCCGGATCGCCTCAATGCTTTCAGTTGCAATATAGCCGTACCGACCTGGATCCGCTGACAGCATAATTGGATGAAGACTAAGACGTCGGGCCGCTCGAACATATAGTAGAGTTTCATTAACGAGGCCGTCAAGCAGGATGATCGCTCTTGTTGCCATTGGATTTTATCTCCATTGCATGTTGTGCGACGGCCTAGAATAAGTTGGCGTCAGCTTTTCGAGCCGCGCCCCGGCCTCACACGTTGTGGGGAAGGTAGCATTATTAGCAATTTGCGGTCGCAAAGATTCTATGAAGTTTATTTGAAGGATGCGTTGCTACGAGCGGTGTTCCACGTTTGGCATCAGCTGGCGTTTTGGCGCCGCCCCGTAAGAGTCCGTTTGGAAATTCACGGATGAGCGGTTCTTCGTAGGAGGTTGCCGCCCATGGCGACGAGGATCATGGCGTGAGAGACATCGATGCGCTGCTCGTAGTCGCGCACGAGGCGTCGCCATCGGGTCATCCAGCCGAAGGTGCGCTCGACGACCCAGCGGCGGGGCAGAACCTGGAAGCCCTTCTGGTCGTCGGATCGGCGGATGATGTCGATGACGAAGTCGAGATAGGCGGCCTTGTCCATGAGCTTGAGCCGATCGTAGGCGCCGTCGGCGAACAGATGCTTCACCCAAGGCCAGCGCTTGCGGATGCCGTCGAGAACGGCCTGCGCGCCAGCGCTGTCGGAGATGTCGGCTGGCGTCAGGTTGACCATCAGGAGCCGCCCGTCGGTATCGACTGCAATGTGGCGCTTGCGGCCGACGATCTTCTTGCCGGCGTCATAGCCTCTTTGCACGCCAGGGGCTGAAGCCTTCACCGACTGGCTGTCGATCACCCCCGCCGTGGGACTGGCCTCGCGCCCAGCCCGCTCGCGATCCAGCATCAGCATCACGTCGTGGATGGTCTGGAACAGAAAGCGCCGCGCCAGTTCACGGAACCAGCCATAGACCGTCTGCCAAGGCCCGAAGTGGATCGGCAGCATCCGCCAGCCGCAACCGGAGCGGACCAGGTAGCGCACGGCGTTGATCACCTCCCGGAAATCAACCTCGCGCGGACGGCCCCGACGCCCGGGCTTGGGCATCAGCGGGGCGATCTGGTCCCATTCCTCGTCCGTCAAATCAGACGGGTAACGCTTGGTCTTCTTGGCGATCTGGGCCATCCGCCCACGGCTCTGTTTGGTCCACATCCACAGCTTGAACACAAATCGCCTGACCGCAAAACCCCAACCCTCGATTTTCCAAACGGCCTCTAAGAGTGCAATTTGTGGGTGATCATACGGTTTGGCTGCAGACGTTGCTCATTGCCTCGATGTGCCACACCGCGAGCCCTCCCCAGCTGACATCGGCGCGGATCAGGGAGGCGTTGACATGAACAACCTCGCCCTTGGCTATCTTTGCGTCGATGCAAGCCCTGTTCGCTCGAACATCCGGCGAGTGCGAAGCCTGCAAGCATCAGTCGACCGGCGATCGTGCATAGATCTCACGGGCCGATAAAAGCGCCCCGGTCGCGATAAACCTGCCGCCAAATCCCATCATAGGGCGGCTGGGCGCGCGGCATCCTGTCCGAGGCGCGGGTCCTGCGCATCGCTCAGCTGCACCGCATCGGCTGCCGTGGGGCTTTTCCTCCTGACACGAATGCGCAAACCGTCGTGTTGCGGTCCTTTTACGTCAGTAGCCTGATCGCGATCAAAGCAATGGGAGAGTTTGCCACGTCTGAAATCAACTGCCGCACGTTGCCTTTTCGGGCTGACCTCGCGGCTGGCAGCCGGGCTCTTCGATCGACGTTGACGGTCGCATCTCGAAGGCTGACGAAGCGGACGTGCGGCGCGCGCTCTACGAAGAGGCGTCAGGTTTGATGACGCGCTGCAAGGGCAGGGACAAGGTCAAGAGCTGGGGCCAGGAGATCGAAACGCTCCTGCCACCGCAGCTTCAAGGCCAAGCAAGAGCATCTCTCCATCAACGCGCAGTCCTGCGTAATGCAGCGCCGCGCCGGGACTGTCTGCGGGGGATACGCCTTGGTCTAGCCTAGTGCGCGTCCATAAACGGCAAGCTGCTGATATTATTGAATGAATCCTGATTTTTGGTAGGCAAGGCCCGGCGGGTTCAGATACACTTCGAGATCAAGCCACTGATTCCAAAGCGTTTCTGCCACCGCCGGAGCCGACAATGCGCCAAGAACGCACCGTCCAATCCAGTGTATTTGATCTTTTCGCCGGACACGAGATCGGCTGTGAATTGAAAGCCATGTCGCAATGGCTGGACGAGCATCGCGAGCTTTTGAGCCTGGTGACGCGGGACCTGCGCCGGCACGATCTCAAGGAGACCGGCCGCGAGGGCCTGCCGGCGGAGGCTGTGCTGCGCTGCGCGCTGCTCAGTCATCGGGCTGCGTTCAGGAGCACGCCGGCGAGCGCCGGCCGATACCCCATGACCCCATTGCCGCCAGATCGACCCCCGGCCGCAACCTCCATGCCCTTGTACCATCACGCGTCCCCAAAACATCGCTTCAGCAGGCCAAAGACCACTGAAAACTCCGGGAAAACAGCCGTTTATGGACGCGCACTAGCCTAGGAACCGATAAAGGGGAAAACACCCTTATCGTCTTCGGCGGTTGCCCACCTTCTCATTAAGATACGGTGCGTACAGTCCGGATACGACCATCGGATGGTCGTGAGGCAACGTGGCGAAACCTCCAGCTGCACCTCGGCAGTTTTCCGCCTCACAGAGACAGACTGATACCCCGAGGCACGAGAACTCTGAGGTCGCATAGTCCCATGTCACTTCGACATCAGTGAATATTTCACGGATCGCCACGAAGTCGTAGGCTCCAAATCGATTAGGAACAACTGCCAAATTGGGGTCGCAAGAATGGTTGATAATGACAGCTGGTTGCTCAAAGAGAGCATGGACATCCCGCTCCAGTTGAATGGAGTCTGTCGTTCGAGCCGTCTCCAGACGGGCAATCAGCCCAATGACAACGACCTCGCCCGGCATGAAGTCGCGAGCCGAGAACACGCCGCGCCCTTTATCTTCACTTACGTCGCGGACTTTTACATTATGGTCATTGAGTCGCCTTGCGCAGCCAACGTCGTCTAGTATGATAGAAGTGGTTTTTTTAATTTGTGGTCTCGGCATGCCAAAACTCCTTTCATGAACATGGGTCGGTTCTGCCGAGGTGCCATATTTCTGTTGAAACGGCCTCGACAAGATGGTGTTTACAAAGAACTTCCGCAGCAGCTCCCGCGCTCAATCTTTCGACATGCTCCCGGCAAACAGATTCCATAAACTCTCCTAGGAAGGCAGTGCTCATGCGCGATGCAGTGTGCCGCAGAGTCGTCTATTCAACCCGCCGCCGATCTGGCTTGAGCAGCCTGAACCGCATCGGTCAGCATGCGTTTGGCGCGCTGGGGATCTAACCACGCGGCCTGCGCATTTCGTGATAAAGATTGCAAAGGATCCGGATATATGAACAGCTGCTCCGGCCGGACAGAAGGAGCCCGGTAAACAGCAATCCCTGTCTGTCTATTATAATGCTCGAAGCTGTGAATGTCGCGTTTTCCGCCGCCCCCGGGCGTGTCGACAGCAAACAACGGGGTGTTGTACCCAGCCGTGATGCCGCGTACTG
The DNA here is from genome assembly GCF_004023165.1 of Mesorhizobium sp. M7A.F.Ca.MR.176.00.0.0. Lineage (NCBI taxonomy): Bacteria > Pseudomonadati > Pseudomonadota > Alphaproteobacteria > Hyphomicrobiales > Phyllobacteriaceae > Mesorhizobium > Mesorhizobium sp. M7A.F.Ca.MR.176.00.0.0. The sequence continues at coordinate 36,892 of NZ_RZTC01000040.1, forward strand.
CCTTTTCTATCTGACAAGCAAGGCTGATCGAGCAGCGCATGTGCTCGAGTCCGTCGACAAGATCACAAGCGAACACGTAGTACGGCTGTATATGCAGGTGCGAGAGTTTTTTGACTAGCACTTTCATGACCAGGGGATCGTCGTTGACGCCAGCCATCAGAACCGACTGATTGCGCATCCTTATTCCGCGCTTGAAAAGAAGTTCTGCAGCCGCGATCGTGTAGTGGGTGATTTCTCGCGGGTGGTTGAAATGGGTATGAAGTGAGATGTCTACGCCCTGATTCCGGCCAGCGTCGCTAATATTGACAAGAGCATCAGTCCATTCATGATCGCTCGTGACTTTCATAGGCAGTACGGCGAGACCTTTCGTAGCGAATCTGATGTGGCGAATTGAGGAGATGGACAGAAGTCCCCTGCCAATCGCCAAAAATTTAGAAGGACTCAGTCGAAAGCAGTCCCCTCCCGAAACCACCACATCAACGATGACGGGGGTTGCACGAAGATACGCAAGGATAGCATCCCATCGGGTTTGAAATGGCGAAGCCCTTTTCTTCGACACCGATCGAGTATCTAGGCCCACGCTGTAACTTCGGGTGCAAAAACGACAATAGACCGGGCAACGATCCGTCGCGAGTAAAAGCGCCTTGTCAGGATAGCGATGCACCAATCCATCTACAGGCGAACTTTCTTGTTCATGTAGCGAATCCATTCTTATTAACGGGTGAGATGGAAGAATCTCGCTTCCGACGGGTATGAACTGCTTGCGGATTGGGTCTTGGAGGAAGTTCGACCAGTCGATTAGGTTCAGAACATAGGGTGTGATCCGCATCGCCATAGGCGCGCGCGAGAGGCCGAGTTCAACGTCTTGTATCAGGTTGCCGTTGGCGCCGCCTCCCATCAACTCGCGCAACTGGTCCACGTGAGTAACAGCACTGCGCTCCTGCCATGCGGCGTCAGCGAATTCGGGTCTTATCATCTCTTGCAGTACAGGTTTCATCGGCACTTCTCTCGGGCGGGAAAGGGGAAATTGGACGGGTTCTCCACAGTCCGTGACGCATATATGGATAACTATGCGAGAACCGTGCCGAAAGCAGATAGTTCTTTTGGAAGCAACATGTTAGCGCTAGCACTACATATTTCCGCCCTCTGAAATGTCGAAAATCCAACAAAAGATGTCTGCCTGGTATGGACGCTCCAACACGCTGCTTTCATGCCCATCTTGTCGGCGACCGCTGCCACCATCCGGGTGCGGTTGGACTGCACGCCCCCGACGGTGACCAGCGTATCGGCATCTGACGCGATCGCATCGGGAACGATGTATTCGAGCTTGCGCAGCGGCGATGTCACGTTTTCTGGCTATGAACGCGCTGAGAGCTACGGCGCTGTTGTCAGCTGACCACGGTTACGACTTTCCATTCCGCCATGGCCTGCAGGCGGTGAATATGTGTGGCGAGAGCGGAGCGTTTTGAGCGAGGTGGAACGAAGAGGTTGCGCAGAGCCGAGAAGATCGAGACGAAACGCTGCAGGCTTCCTGGCGACCGGAAGCCCTGCATCACCCGCTCTCGTTTTCGCAGCGGCACATGGGAATTCTCGGCGCGGTTGTTCAATCCTTTGTGTGACCGGTGCTCGACTGTGTGACCGGTGCTCGACGTCCGGCATCACCTGACGCTTGGCCGCCCCATACGAGCGCAGCTTGTCAGTGATCATGCGCTTCGGTGCGACGCCCTGTTTCTTCAACAGGCGCGTCAGCAATCGCTTGGCCGCCTTGGTGTTGCGGCGGTTCTGGACGATCTCGTCGAGGACCTAGCCGTCCTGATCGACGGCGCGCCATAGCCAGTGTTTTCGGCCAGCAATGGTGATGACGACTTCGTCCAGGTGCCAGATGTCATCGCGGCTCGGCTGCTTGCGGCGCAAGCGGCGAGCATAATCGGGCCCGAACTTCTTGCCCCAGCGGCGGATCGTTTCGTAGGAGACCACGATGGCGCGCTCCAGCAGCATTTCCTCGACCAGACGCAGGCTCAAGGGTAACCGGTAGTAGAGCCAGACCGCATGGGCGATGATCTGCGGCGGGAAACGATGGCGCTTGTAGCTGATGGCAGGCATTATCATGCCGCCGTCCCTATGCAGCAAATGCTGACGCACGGTTTACGTGACAACACCCCCACGCCTCATCGACAAACTCACCCGCGCGCAACTGCTCATCCTCGATGACTTCGGAACTCACAGCCTCACCGACCAGAGGTCTGCTCAGGCTTCCCTCGCGTTCGGCCCGCTGGATCGCTCGACTACCCGAGGCGGCCTTTTATCATGAGGCTTCGATCCGACCAGTTACCCAGCCAAACCGCTCGTCAGCTTCCACATCAATCGACAATTCTCTGGATGGAGTCTTCCTCCACTTGCGATACTCGCCTTCGAGCCGCACCGAGAGAAGCGGGCTGGGAGCGCCGATTATGCTTGTTCCGCAACGCTGCTGCTTATTGCGGAGACGCAAGGTTAGAAAAGCAAACCTTCACAGGGTGCTCCCTGACCTGTCAGTCATTTCACAAACTTAACGAAATATTGACAATTGTTCACTTTCAACATGTCCGGTCACGTGCGAAACAAAGCGGGCGTGGAGATAGCCTCTTTCGCAGATCATGTAACCTAAACGAAGCCACCCCAGAACGGATGATTCACATGAACGATGCCACACCCCCACATTCCCTATCCGAACTTGAAACATACTTCAGTGAAGATTATTTGCATTTCGCGGACCTCGTCAATCCGCGTGAGAAAAGCGACCGGGAAGCAGGAGCAATTTGGAAGCTTCTTTCACTTGAACATGGCAGCCCAGTTCTTGAACTCGGATGCGGCTATGGCCGGATTACCAATCGGTTGGCGGAAAAAGGCGCGCGAGTAACCGGCTTGGATGCCTCGCCGACTTTGCTGAAAAAAGCGGAAGCGGATGCGGCTGAACGGACTGTGGATGTTGAGTATGTTCTTGGCGACATGCGCTCACTTCCCTGGCGGGATCGGTTTGACGCAGCCTATCTGTGGTATACTACGTTTGGCTATTTCGATGAAGCCGATAATGAGAGAGTCCTTCGTGAAGCCGCTGCTTCACTTCGAAAGGGCGGTCGTCTGCTGATCGATCAGATAAATCGCTTCTTTTTGCTGCGCGAGCAGTCGCCTAGCTGTGACGTCGTGCAACGCGACGATGATTTAAGGATTGACACAATCAACAACGACCCGCTGACCGATCGTCTAAACTGCGAAAGGATCGTCGTCCGTGGCGGTTCCGTGAGACGTATGCGTCTTTCTGTCAGACAATATGGGTATTCCGAATGCGTTCGTATGTTGCAAAATGCGGGGTTCGATTCTGTTGAAGCCTATGGACAGGAAGGCGCGGAGTTTACACCCTATGGCCCGCGTCTCGTCGTAGTCGCGTACAAGTAGATGGCTGCGAGGCCGATTTGAAGCCGAGCATTGATCGCGGGGCTCCGAGCAGCGGTCATCGGCTGGGTTGCTGACGCCAGCCTGATTCGAAGTAACCACCGTTGACGGACGATACAATGAACCTGCGCGCGCTCATGGACAAGGGCCCTGAGCCGGCGAACGCCACATGCGCAAGCCGTGGCCGCGAGTGAGCCTGAGTGCGCCGACCTGCTGGAAAAACGCGTGGCCAGATTTCAAGCGAAGTGACAACGCCTCTCCTCGCCATCGATGCCCGCGACGGCCCCGATTTTAACTTTCGATCTTGAGCGCGCTGGCCGGCCCACCGTGGTCGTTTTGGGCACAAACCGACGAGCCCACAACCAAACGCGTCGACGAATGGATGAAGAAAACATCCCATGAGTGCCGAATGACGACCGTCTTGGACGTCGGTGTATTGAGCAGTGTCGAGTGGACGACGTCAATGTTCGGAACCCGACATGCTGAGGCGCAAGTATTCCGGAAGTGCGGCGCTGAACGGAGGGTTTTGCCCTTTTGCTTGCACAACCTCTCCGGTGGCATGCCGATTGCACAGTAACATGCCGAGGAACGCGATACGACCACAACGGTTTCGCTGCCTCCGGCCAAGGAGGGCCACATGAAACTTGCCCTAACGATCCAAATCATTGCCATAGACACTGCACTCTCGAGTGAGGTCTCGCCAGTTGTAGCTTTGGCGCGTCGGTTGCGGGTGCTGCTGTCATTTCCTCAGCAGGGGGTGTGGTTATTGTGGCGTCTGGCGTGCGGTTGCGAGATCTGTCGCATCCAGATGGAGCTATCGCTTCCCGGCGAACTCGATGAGACGGCGGCCTTGGGCGTTTTGGTGGCGCATGATGAGGTGCTATGCGTCACTTTCCCGGCGAAGGACGGTCTGGCAGCGGCAGCGGACGCGGAAGTGATACTCGCGGAGCTGAAGCTCCATGGAGCACAGGCGGCCAACCATCATGTGCTGCTGATCACTATGGACCAGATGGTCGTGGACGACCGGTCGGAAAAGATCCTGGCCCGCGAACTTAGGGAGCTCTACGCCGCGGCCACGAACCGGCAGGAGCCGTTGCGAATGAGGTATGCGGACCACGCCATTTGGCAGCGCAGTTGCTCAGCGAGGGCGGGCGTTGGGCGTCAGCCGGCATACTGGTGGATACTGGCGGACACATCAAAGATGCTAGAGCTGCCGACGAACCGGCCGCGTCCGATGCAGCAGGGCTACAGGTGCTGCCACGTCGACTTCGCGCTGCGCGAGGAACTGGCCGCACAGCTGAAGACGCTGAGCCGGCGTTGCGGGGACGACGGTGTTCGTGAATCTGCCGGCGGGTTACCCGTTGACGCTGGCGCGGTTGTCGCGCGGGACTCAGCGCCGACTCACGCTTGCTAATTGTCTTTCCTTAACTCCGGCCGGAGCCCAGACTCTCATGAATTTTATCGAGCGAACGCGCGTCGTTACCGAAGGTGAGCTGCGAGCTAACGGAATTACGCGTTATCATGTCACAAAATTCTACCGTGAACAGATCACCAGCAGCGGTTACTACGATCAGCTTAAGTACATCGTGGAGCCCTCACTTAAGGAGTTCGACAGCCCCGGCAATCTGGATACGAGCGGCGAACACGACAACACGGTGGTGCGCGGACTTCAGCACAAGTATGCCCAGACGGGATTGATACTGGTGACCGCCCTTTGCGCTTCGTACTGCCGTTATTGCTTTCGCAAACGCATTGTCGGTAACGACTCGGACGAAATCGCACCTGATTTCGCACAGATTGCGCAATATATTGGTGACCATCCTGAGATGACGAACGTGCTGTTATCGGGTGGTGACCCGTTCGTGCTTAGCACCGGCAAGCTGAACGAGATCCTCGATCAACTGCTGCCGATCCCACATTTGGATTCGATTCGATTCGGCACAAAAATGCTCGCTTATGAGCCGAAGCGGTTCGAAGATCACGCTCTACCGGCCTTGATTCACCGGATTCATGAAGCGGGTAAGGCCGCAATGGTCGTCACACATTTCGACCACATCGGTGAAATCTCGGTCGATGCGGAACGCAACATTCGCTCTTTGCGCGCACAGGGCGTGCAGTTCCTCAACCAGGCCGTGCTTCTCGCGAAAGTCAACGATGATCCCGAAATCTTGGCGGCGACCTTCGCCAAGTGTCACCAAATAGGCGTCCGCCCATATTATCTTTTCCAGGGCAGGCCGGTGAAAGGCGCATCGCATTTTCAGGTCACACTGCGGCGCGGACTAGAGATTGCGCACGGCATCAACCAACGTCTCAGCGGCATCCAAAAGACATTCAAATACATCATGTCCCATTACACCGGAAAGATCGAGATCCTTGACCTCGGAGCCGATGGCCGGGTGTACATGCGCTATCACCAAAACAAGACCCCGGAAAAGATCGGAAAAATCTTTTCGCGGCCGGACCGCGAGGGCGCCTGCTGGTTGGACGATTTGCCCGAAGGATGAAAACCGAAAGGCGCGTAATGCTCAGTACCTATCCAAAGCGAGCGTCCCGCCGTTTCATGCGATTGCGCAGCGAAGCGGCGCTGGAGGCTTTACCGGTGCTGTCACATTGTAGCGCGGCAATTCCAGAATTTGCAACAACGACAGGTAAGCATGGCTATTGAAAAGGGACCGCTCGGGGAGACGCTCCTCAAGGCTTTCGACGGAATGTCGGAACAACTGCAGAACGCGGCCCGCTTTATTCTCGATCGCCCATGTGATGTCGCTCTTCTTTCGATGCGTGAACAGGCTCGGCAAGCCGGCGTACAACCTGCAACAATGACGCGTCTTGCTAAGCATCTTGGGCTGCGGGGGTTCGACGATATTCGCAACATGTACGCTGAAGCGTTGCGGGATGCAGGTGCTCGATTGCCTGGAATGGCAGGAAAACAGGTTGCGAACCGAAAGCAAAGGGACGATAACGCGCTTGCTGCAGAGATGCTCAATTCGGTCGCAAGGCACATTGCGCAGCTTGCGCAGGCGTCATCCCTTGATCGGATAGTGTCAGCGGCAGCATCTCTGGCTAAGGCCCGCACGATCTACTGTCTTGGACTGCGTTCCAGTCATCCAGTGGCTTGGCAGTTGCAATATATTCTCAGTGTCGTCGGCGAGAAATCGGTGCTGCTGGATGGGATTGCGGGCACAGGGAGCGACGCTATTAGAAACGCTTGTGAAGATGACGCTCTGCTTGTCGCAAGTGTCCACCCGCATACACGGGCGACGTTTGAGTTAGCAAAGTACGCCAACTCTGTTGGAATTTCAGTTATTGCTATTACTGATAGCGAGGTCTCCCCTTTGGCACGCATCGCAGAAACCACCGTCGTGGTTTCGACGAATAGTCCATCATTATTTCATACGATGACCCCTGCTTTTGCAATTGCCGAGATTCTGGGATCTCTCATTGCGGCCCGTGGGGGTGATAAAGTACTGGAAGCCATCGAGTGCTTCAAAAAACAACTCGCAGCACTCGACACGCATTTGAAACGAGTCAGACCCCAGTAGGCCTCGGCCAATCGCAAGGCGACAATCTGGAAGAGAGGCGCTCTCACGTTGATTGCCGCGCCGCAGCCGCAGTTCGTCCAAAGACAGGAGATCTTCCTGGTAGGTGGCCCACAGGCGCTCGATGCCTTTGCCGACACGCGTGAGGTCGCGTTCAGCAGCCCCCTGCCGTTTCTTTGTGGGCTCGCACGCGGGGCCGCATCAAGGCGACGGTCAGGCTTGGCTGCCGAGAAGACTGAGGTGGAGACGCTTCAGTGATTCTCGGAGGATCGGATGAACGTGCACAAAAATGCTCGTCTGACGCGACACCGTCGAGAGCGAATCGTCAGACAAGTCGAGAGCGGGCAAGCGCTGGAGGCCCGCAATGTACTTGTAAAGCCGGATCCGGCGGGCGTGTCGTACGCATACGACGAAGGCCGCATGATTGGCACGCGCGCGTGCGTGCGGCGGGCTCTATGATGGCGATGCGTGAAGGTCAGGCGGCCTGCTGATTGGCGGGCTTGTCGGCTTCGCGCAGGCGCTTCCAGTGCCAGGGCAGTAGTTCGTGCAGACGTGAGGTGGGAAGATCGGCAATGCGGGCCAGGACATCGGCGAGCCAGGCTTTCGGGTCGACGTCGTTGAGGCGTGCCGTGGTGATGAGGGTAAGCATGACGGCGGCGCGGTCGGCGCCGCGCTGGGAACCGGCGAAGGTCCAGTTGCGCCTTCCCAGAGCAATGCCGCGCAGCGCTCTTTCGGCCGCGTTGTTGCTGAGGCAGATCCTGCCGTCGTCGATGAAGCGGGCGAAGTCGGCCCAGCGCCTGAGCATGTAGTTGATCGGCTTCAGGACCTCGGAAGAGCGCGAGAGGGTATCGCGCTCGCGGAGCAACCAGACGTGCATGTCGTCGAGAAGTGGTTTGCTTTTCTCCTGCCGCACGGCATACCGCTCGTCCGCGCTGCGGCCGTTGATGGCGCGCTCGATCTCGAACAGCGCGTCGAGGCGCCTGACCGCCTCCAGCGCGATCGGTTTGCCCTTCTTGCCATCTCGGGCCTTTTTCGCGATGTCGGCCAGTTCGAAGAATCCTCGCCGCGCATGGGCGTAGCAAAAGGCGGGCGTGATCGGCTGCTCCTTCCGCTGCGGGTCGAACAGCGGCTCGAAGCCACTGTAACAGTCGCACTGAAGAATGCCGGCGAACCCGGCCAGATGCTTCTGAGGACGCTCGCCACGTCGGTCGCTCGAGGCGTAATAGATCGCCGCCGGCGGCGCAGGCCCGGCGAAGGGACGGTCATCGCGCGTATAGGTCCATATGCGCCCGGTCGCGCACTTGCCCTTCGCCAGGATGCGAATGGTGGTGTCGTCGCCATGAAGGCGCTCGGCCGCGAGCACATGGCGCTCGATCAGCTGGAAGAGCGGCATGACGGCGGAGGTTCCGTGGCCGACCTGATCGGCCAGCGTCGACAGCGGCAGGTCGATCCCCTCGGCCTTGAAGCGCGCGCTCTGGCGGTTGAGTGGAGCATGCATGCCGAACTTGTCAAACAGGATTGTCGCCAGCAGTCGGGGACCGATGAAGCCGCGCGGCGTGGCATGGAACGGCGCCGGCGGCTGGGTGATCTTCTCGCAGTCGCGGCAGGTGAACTTTTCGCGCACCGTCGCGATCAGCTTGAAGCGGCGCGGGATCTCCTCCAGCGTCTCGGTCACGTCCTCACCCAGTTTCGACAGCCGCGATCCGCCGCAGCAGGCGCAGGCAGTTGGAGGGTCGATGACGACGCGCTCGTGTTCGATGTCATCCGGCCATGGCTTGCGCACCGGTCGCTTGCGCGTGAAGGGGCGCACCGTCTGCGTCTTCGCCGCCGCGGCCTGCGCGGCAAGCTCGTCCTCGGTCGCCGAGGTGACGAGGTCTTCGAGTTCCAATTCCAACTGCTCGATCAGCCGCGCCGTGCGCTCGGAGCGCTGCCCGTACAATTCGCGTTTCAGCTTCTCGATGCGCAGCTCGAGATGCGCAATCCGCGCCGCGGTGTCGGACAGCATGGCCTGCGCGTTGGCGGCTTCAGCCTGCCAGTTGGCAGCATCCGCGACCGCCACATCGCGTTCAGCCTGCAACGCCTCACGTTCAGCCAGCAGCGCCACGTAGGCGCTGGCAAGATCCGAGGGGAGCTCAACCGGCTTCGAAGTCATATGCCGATTGAATCACATTCCATTGTATTTTCAACTAAAAAATGCTACCCAACCCGAGCTGGGCGCCAGGTTTCCTGAGGGTTCCGCCAGTCTATGCCAGACAAGAGATAACTCAGCTGTGCAGAAGATACTGTCACAGCTCCACCCTCAACTGTTGGCCATATGAAGCGGCCGAGCTCGAGTCTTTTTGTGAACAGGCATGCTCCTTGGCCATCATGCCAGATGACCTTCAACAAATTTCCGCGTTTCCCCCTGAAGCAAAACAGGTTGCCCCCAAGGGGATTATGTTTGAGGACCTCCTGCACCGAGACCGGTAACTTCTCTGGGGTCAGGCGGCGCGCAGGAGTGGCGGTCTGGGCTTGAATAGTGGTGGGACGTTCGGCTCTGTCTGTCGGAACGATGCCCGCAATCGATCGCGAAGCTCGCCGTTGAGATCTGCCGTGCGGACCTGCATGAGCATGTGAGCGCCGTGAAGCGACCATCGCATCTGCTGTTTCTTGACCATCCGCTTACCGACGAGTGAATTCACTGCTGACTCAGCCAAGGTCGTGGCGACGCGAAGCCCGGCTCGGTAGCGCTTGCCATAGTTGATGATCGCGCCGCGGTTCGATCGGATATAAGTCAGGAGCTGCGAGCCGAGGCTGTGAAGACGGACGACGGAGAACTCGCCGCCTCCCTGCAAATCGATCACTCTCTCCAAGAGTTGTTCCAGGTCGCGGATCGCGCGATCGACCCGCCCATGCCACAGACGCCACTTCACCGCTCTGATGTCCTGGTCGATGAGGGGAAGCGCTTCCGAGAGACCCGATGGGGATCGAGCCATATGATCGGCGATCTGCTGCATCGGCTGGATCTTCATGGCGATGTGGAACCAGTCGATGATGTGGGCCGTCGGCTTCGGCATTGCGCGGGGCAGCCGCTTCAGGATTTCGGCGCCGTCCGAAATCACGGTCACATCGCCAAAGCCGCGGTAACCTACTTCCCGAAGGGCATGAAGCGCACGATCCCGGATTGCCCGTTGGTCCGTGCTGCTGGTCACGAAATAGCGGCCGCCACCTTCGCCCCGCCCGCCGCGGCCGCATCGGGCCACGACGAGCTCGAAGTTGCGCGCTGAATTGGGATCGGCGCTGCGAACATGCGCAGTATCGATGCTGATGACGAACTCTTTGCGGCGATCGCCGGGCAGCTGCATTTCAAGCTGGCGTCGTTCGTCCGTTTGCGCCCTTGCGTGCAATTCTTCGTCAGCAACCTGGTCGTCGAGCCGTTCGCCAATCCTGATGGTTCGCTTGCGCACGGTGGCATGCGTCTCGGTCGGCTCAACAGGTAGGAATTCGGCAAGCACATCCGCTGCCCGTCGGTACGGCATCATGCTCCCCAGCCGCGCCGTCAGTTCCATCAGCTCGGATGTCGCTCGATCGGGGCAGATCTCCTTCAGCGGCGCGAAGGCAATGACCATGCCCGGGTAACAATCTCGGCACATCATCCAGCGAGGATTGCGCACCTCCACGGTGCCGAAGACGGTCCGGATCTGGCGCGTCGTGTAGTCCTTGACCGGCCGAAACCTGTGGCAATCCGGGCAGACCCGGCGAAAGAGCGAATACGTCTCCGCCTCGTGGTTCACAACCGCGCTCTGCAGCGCCGTCATGATCGTCTTACCATCCTCGATCGACAGGCCAAGGTCGCCGTCAGACAGGCGGTTCCAGCTCTTGTCGATGCGAACCGCCTTCCGGCAAACGTCACCGAACTCGTTCCTGCCCTCGATCGTGATCGTCCATTCCACCGCCATCGCATTCTCTCCGAACAAAGCGACGCTGATGGACTACGCAGGCCTAATAAACCGTATTCGACCCCAGAGAAATTACCGGTCTCGAGCTCGCGCACGGCCTCCAGTTGCTGCAGCCGTTCGAACAGCCGCCGCGATGCAAAGCGCGACAGATTTTTCGTCGTCAGCGATCCGGAGACGGCGTCCTCACTGAGCAGCAGAAAGATTACGTCGCCGGCGCCTTTGGCGCGCAGTTTCGGCGCCACCGACAGGAGTTTTTCGGCCCGGCGCGACAGCTCGGCGGCCAACCGACAAGCGTCCGCGGCGGCCGTAACGAGCGCGACGCAAACCGCCCGCTCAAAATTCTTGTCCCCGGGCCGGATGCGCCGGCCAGCGCCGGCCTCGCCGCGAAAAGCCGGACCAAAGGCTTGCGCCATCAGCAGCGGCAGCGGCCGCGGCCAGCGCAGGCTTTGCGCCAGCACCAGGTCGGCGAGCCACCAGGCCAAAAGCTCCGCATTGGGGCGCATGGCGACGACGCGAGCGGCGATCGCCGCCGCGGCGAACGGCGCCGGCTGCTCCGAGCGCGCCAGGTCGTCGATGTGTTCACAAAGCGTGGCCAGCGCCTCGACATCCCAATGGAGGCCAAGCTGGTTGAGTATCTTCTCGAGCCGGTCAGGGGTAGCGACGGGCGGCTGCCCGGCCAACTGCCGCCAGGCGCCAAAGATGGTGCCGGCGGGACCGGGGTCGGCACCGGCCTGGCGCAGATACCAGGCGTCGCGCAAGGCGGCCGCGTCCTCGGCGCGGCCGGCGAGCAGCATGCTGGTGGCGGCGCAGCGAAGCGCCAGCCGCTGCCGCCAGGCCCCGGCCCAGGCAGGTTGCGCGCGGCCGAGCGTGTCGAGGACACCCAAGGCGGCGCCGGCCCGGAAGGCGGCGTCGCTCTCGCTCGGCGCGCTGGCAATTGTGATCGCCCAGGCCGGAACGGAGGGCGGCGCAGAAGAGCTGGCGGTCGAGGGATCAAGGCGAATCATGATCTGGAGGGTAAAGCGGCTGTGCGCTTTGCGCCATCAATTTCGCACCGAAACGCACAGCCTGTCGGATCAGCATAATGAATGATAATGTTGCATTATCAATCTCTTCACGAGTTCGTCCCTGCTAAGCCATCCGGCCAACAAGTAAGTCTCGACAGGGCACCTTTTTGCGCAGCCGGACGAAACTCCGTTCGGAAATGTGCCGGCTCGCGGCGTAGGAGCCTGCTCAGGTTCAGATGTCATGAAGGCATCTAACGCCCGATCTGCCGCGCAACTTCGGTCCCATATTCATTGCCGACGGGGTATCTGAGGGCGACGTTTTTTGCGGGTTTTTCCTGGTCGGCGCTTTGGAGGTGATGCTGGCGCCGATTGTCACAGGCTACTTCACTATCTGTTCCTTGACCGATGAGATCTTTTGCGCTGCGGCGCTCCCGTCTTTGCTGTGGGTCACCTTCTGACCCAAGCCCCAACGTACACACGCGGGAGTGTCCTACAAGCCATCGGTTTCGACAGATAGGATGGATTGGGCAGGCGAGCCCAAAAGCTGCGAGCTTAGAGCGGTTATAAATCGTAGTTGTAGCTGTGTAACAAACTGTGTAACAAAAAGCGCGAAAAGACTAGTATTTTCAGTATCATAGGAGTGAAAGGGAATCCCTCCCTCTCCGCCATATTTCCTTGCGTGTAACGGGTTAGAAAAACGGGCTTATTCAAGCGAGCTATTGACCCAGGTGCCCCACACCGGTGCTCCAATATTAGCAATTCGGCCCGCTATTTCGCGTCCCCTTCAGGTTTCTTGACGGCCCGGCTACGGTATTCCTCCCTTTGCTTTTGCCTATCCCTTTGCTCTCGGGCTCGGTCCTCGGATGAGTAAACGTCTGCGCTGAGCTTCCGCGATCCGCTTGCGACGTATTGCCAGTCCTCGCGAAGCTTCTTAACTTGCTCAGCTATCTGAATGAGCGGAGAGCGAGCCCCTAAGGTACCAAACCCCTCATAGTCGTCCAACGATTGTTCGTAACTGAGCGATAGGCGCCGCTTCTCAGCCGGACGATGTTTCCAGCTTGTCGTGATCTGGTAGGTCTTCTTGTTGTATAGGCTAAACTCTCCGACATAGCTGGATAGCGACTGGCCTGGCTTCAGCACGCTCACGCGCTTTAGTGGCCGTTCTCCTGACAGGTTACCTTTATATTTCTCCAGCTCGGGACTAAAGGTCACTTCAACGTCGTGCGCAGCAGCATTTCCTGTGTTGGTAACGATCAAGTCTAGGTGGTTAATAGCCCAATCATTCGGCTCGAGGGTTGCTACGACGTGCGCCTGAGCCGTCGCATTCGAAAGCCGCTTAGTTTCCCGCGCCAACACCCAAGTGAAGATGCCGAGGCCTATAGTTGCAATGGCGGTGACAACCATAGACGCGGTCTGCACATCTGCCATAGCTCGCAAGCCCGCCAACAAATAGGATAGAACGTCTCCAACCATACTGGCACCCCCCCAATTCTAGGCAGATAACATGAACGCAGAGGATGATCTACTGGCCGCGAAGATAGCTGGTCGGCACCTGTTCTAGTACCTGTTTCTCGGGCTGTAAGATCGAGGGTACTATCAACGCCCATGGCTAGGGTGGCGGACAAGCTGTAGATCACCAGTGCATAAGCTGGCAAAACGCAGGCCCGGGTGGGGCAACTGAAACGGCCGCCGGTGCCCTCACGAGAGAACGTCTCAAATGTGTAACACCAGATTTCTTAATGCATGCCTTGAGGTGGAATCAAGTAATCAAGCGACAGCAATTGCGACTGACCCACTCCATTTGGACCGATAAATGAGCAAGCCAAAAATATTCATCGCTTCGTCACGAGAGAACATCGAAACTGCCCGGGCGATCCAAGACGCGTTCGACCACGACGCATTGGTAACGACCTGGGACCAAGACACGTTTGGGCCGTCCGAGTATCCTCTGGAATCCCTCGATAAGGAACTCGATAAGGCTGATTTCGGTGTGTTCGTTTTTTTCCCCGACGACGTGACGGTGATGAGAGGGGAACAGCTAAGCACGGTTCGTGACAACGTGATTTTTGAACTTGGGCTTTTCGTTGGGCGCCTAACTCGGCGACGAACCTTTATTCTGAAGCCTCGCGGAACTGACATTCATTTGCCGTCCGATCTCAGCGGAATCACGCCTGTTGAATACGACCATAAGCGTGAGGACGATAATCTATTGGCGGCGGTTGGACCTGCGGCGCGAAAAATCCGCAAGGCTATGAGAGAAATGGGAACACGGCTCAAGGCCGATACAGCTGGCCTCGTCGAAGCAGAAGACCGTGCAATACCGGCAAACGTCGAGCCAAGCACATCGTCGTACTTGATAGAGCCTGAGCCCTCTTGGTCGCGTTCGAGATTCGAACGAGCTCTTATGATGGCTGTCTTCAGCGACAGTAAGCTTGACGAGGAGGCCGTGGATTCTGCGTTCAGAAGAAGTCCAATGGCGAACTCTGACGAGTCAATTGCAATATGGGAAGCTTGGCAAATCTACGCTCATATGATCGCTGGTGAGCCAGGGGCAATCAATAACATTCAGGAAAAAGTTCACGCGTTTCCAAACAGCAGCAGGCTTCTGCAATTGCTCGGGCAAGCGCTTGCCCACTATGGCGATAAAGAGGCCGCCTCTCATACATTCATGAGTGCACTAACCAATGCCTCAAACATTGAAGCTGCTCAGTCATCTATTTCCAAATTGGTTGACATTCATCAAGACACTCCAGAACTGTTGGACCATGCCAAGCTGCGCGCCCAGTTGATCGCCTTTCCACACACCGCGCCAACGGATCAAAAGCAATTTAATGGTGCGATGAGAAGCTTGGCGGGGTACGCCGGGTTGAAGCACATAGCCCAGGCCATTGATGAGGTACGTGTCAAAAGCGCTCCCGATGACGGATCCTTGAGATTTAGCCTAGCCCATGGCTATAGCGAAAATGATCCAGAACTAAGTTTGCTGCACTATGAATGCATTCCAAACTCAGAGCGGTCAGGCATGGTTTGGAACAATCTTGGGGTGGCGTATTCAGCTTTGACTATGCGAGGGGCCGCAGTTGCAGCCTATCGGATTGCATCCGAAAAGGGCGAGACAATCGCGGACGGAAATCTAGCCCACAATCTCATTCACGCTGGCCTATTTGACGACGCCCGAAAGCAGGCGGAGTCTGCAATCAAAGTGCCAAACCATAACGAAAACGTTGTGACAGCGCTTAACACGCTTAGCGCAGCTATCGCCGAGGAGGAAAAGAAGGCCCAACAAGCAAGAGTCGCTGCGTCTCAAAAGCAAGCATTTTTCGAACGGCTTGGACGAGCAAGCTTGACCTCGGGCGAAAGAGGTATCGTTGGGAATTGGCAGACCCAAGATGGGACGATCAATTTCGAACTGGTGGGGGGTGACAGATATGTTGGAACGGGTGAATTCAAACGCGAAGTACCAAATAACAGTCTAATCGGCTTGTTCGCACCTCAACCTAATACGCGAATTGAAACAATCCTTGTGGAGGTTCATCTCCGCAGATTCGGAGACGCCTTCGAAGGCACAATAACACGCCGCTCTGAAGATGTTAGCGCATACAAAACGATCCTTGGCTCGTTTGGTCGAGACAACTCTGTGACCATTTATCTTGCCGATGACCACATCCTTCTTGGCCAAATCAATAGCTATGAAAAAGAAACAATAAGTTGGCGTAAGGTCGGAGAATCGCCCCTCCAGATTGAGGTGGCGTCGGCATAACGTGTCGATTTTGTTAATCAGCCCGAGAGGTTATTTTGAAGGTCGGGCGGGAGCTTCACGGCGCCCACGAACGCTCTCTTCGCCTTCTCTGGTTCCTGTCCATGTAGTAGTGCTGGCTTAAGTCCAGACTCTTCCCGCGCTAGCTCCCGGCCCAACCACCCACAAAAACGTTCCGCTCTTGCAAGCTGGCATCAGCCGCTTTGCGGATGGTCAGCGGTGGAACGACTTCAGGCCGAGCCATCGGATTGGTGCGCCGCGATTGCATCCAGAAAAACCTGGCCGAACTCCTTGAGCTTTGCCGCCCCAACCCCATTCACTTCGGCGAAGGCGTCGAGGTCGTGCGGGCGGCGCTCGGCCATGTCGATCAGCGTGCGATCCGAGAACACCACATAGGCCGGCACCTGGCGCTCCCTGGTGAGACGCAGGCACAGCGCCTTGCCGGTGCGTGCCGCCGCGGCACGTGGCCCAGTTGGCACGTATATTAGCAATCAACGATATATTAACGGCCATGATGCAACCTTTCAGTGTCGGGGACGGGAACCAAACCCCGATCGACGTTCCAGCGCCCCTCTGTGCCGGGACGTTCCGCCGATGCGGAGCAAAACGCATGAGAGTCGAAACAGCACTGGCACAGCTGCTGCGGATGATTCACCGTCGCGCCCTGAAATTAGCGACATTGCCAGACGATGAAAGAGATCCGCACTACGATCTCATCCGCCTGTCATGTTGCGGAGCCGCTGAGTTGATTGGGCAAAGTCCGGACAGGGCAGCTGTCACGGCAAACAGCATGGTTGAATTTACTCGCGCAATGGTCGGGATCATTGAGACAAGCCGCGGATTAGATGCAGGACGAAGCGACCAATGGGCGCCGAGCGACAGTTCTACAGTTTGGCAGCCTGGGCGATCGCAGTAGGCGTGGTCGCTGATCGCTTTATCGCACGTACCTGCCAACGGCTGGCTGATAGCTGAATAAAAGACCTCGCCGCTCCATTTGCGAAGCGGCGAGGGCCCCATCGCCCCATGCCGGATCCCATGGTCCCAACACCCGGCATTGCTGACATTGCAATTGTGATGCCAGCGGCAAATGACCCATTGTGGGGCAGGCCAACCGGCGCCTTGGCCTACGTCCCGTCCCAGAGCCTCACCAACGCGCGTTGTGGCGGCTGCGGCTGCGCAATTCCTTGGCCTGATTTCAGACCGTTCCACCCGACTGGTGCGCCGCAATAGCGCTCAGAAAAACCTCGCCGAACTCCTTGAGCTTCGCCGCCCCGACACCGTTCACTTCGGCGAAGGCGTCGAGGTCGTGCGGG